>JAKLIV010000186.1 GCA_022709405.1 Spirochaetota bacterium | reverse complement strand
TGAGATCGCAGCGCGCGATCTTTGAATTGATGCAGTACTTGACTCCTCCAGGCGGATTATAATAAGGCAGGCACACGAAATCATCGCGCCCGGCTCGAATCCTTCCGTCAATGATGACGCCGTTACCTGCAGCGGAGAAGGTCCAGTCGAAGTACATGAATCTGCCCCTGCGCATGGTCTTCTGGAAACGGTTCAGCGCGTATTCCCCGCCTCCGTGCCTGAGCACCAATGGAGTCATGAACGGCGTCCAGACCGGGCCGATTTTTATGCGCGCCGTCGCCAGCTCGAGAAAGCTGTCGGGCCGGTTGTCGAATCCGGCGACCTGTCCCCAGGCATAGTGGTCGGTGTGTTTCGAGCCCCAGTTGTGGTTTTCGCTGCCGATCCAGCGGTCAATGGCCATGTTCCGTCCGTTTATCGTTATGATCCCGGTAAACCGGGCAAGCGGAAGCCCCACAAGCACCTTGGCCTTTGGGAACCCGCCGTTGTAATACGAGCGGGGAAAATCATACAGCGGCGCTTCTTCACCGTCATATGAGAGGTCCCACTTAACGTCAACCGCAGCGTTCTGTATGGAGCCATTCAGGCGCCCGGACCTGAGAAACGATTCCCCGATCGAGACATCGAGCCCGTGAGCCGAAAAACGGGCCGCGCTTACCGGGAGTTCGCTCTTCGCCGCAACGTGCTTTTTCGTCTCGCCGTCAAAATAAACGAACCACAGTTCGCTTAACGCGCCTCCGGGGTTCCCGTCAGGAGAAAAAATCGTGTAGCGTATCCAGAACGCATGGGGCCGGTCGGGATGGTTCGCCCTGAGAAAGTAGCTTTCGTAATGCCCGCGGGACTGTCCGGGAACATACCGGGTGTAATCAGCATAGTTTCTGCTTTCCTCTCTGTTCATCATCCCTCCCCGCTTTTTTCACTCTGAAATTACTCTGCGGTACAGGAAAAGCATCAGGAGCCCCAGGGGAAAATCGGTAATGAAAACGACCAGGTTCGCCAGCGTGTCTGAGCCCCATTCGGGCACGATCAGGCCTGCGATAAAAAACGAAAGACCGGTCAGTGCCGAGGCGAATTTCATAACCACAAGAGGCACCGCCATATGAAGGTACCTGGGCACATCGCGCCAGATCAGGATCGAAATTGTCGAAATGCCGGCCATCATGGAAACGGTCATTGAAAGCCAGAACTTTCCCGAGTCGCTCGCAGGGGTCAATGACGGAAAAACCGACGCTGAGACCATGTTGATGATGTCAAGCAGCCGGCCAGGAATAAAGAGAAAAATCAACCCGGTAATTATAAAGGAGACCGCATAGAGCAGGGCCACGATTCTCATCTGCTTCTGTCTTGATGTCAGGTTCATATGCGCCTCCTGATTCATGCTTTATGCCGGCCGGCCCAGCCTGTCCGAAACCCGGTCCGCAATGTGGTTAGCCAGCGCCATTATGGTTATCTGGGGATTGACCCCGAGCGACGTGGGGACCACGCTCCCGTCGGCTACAAAAAGGTTTTTCACCTCGAAGCTTTCGCCGTTAGCATCGACCGCTCCGCTTTTCGGCGAAACCCCCATCCGGCATGTCCCGAGAGGATGAAACGCCATGGCTTCATGATTGTCGCCCGGTCTGACCTTCAGGTCAAGCAGTCTTTGAACGTCATCGGGCGAATCCAGCACCGGCATCTGCCTGAAAGCCGTAAGCACCCTGACCGCCCCTGCCGCAAAAAATATCTTCGCCACGTATGCAACACCCTTCTTGAGCAGCTCGATGTCGCGCCTGTTGATGAAATACGTCGACAGGATGCCCCCGGGACCGCTGCGGTATACCCTTCCCTCTCCCGTGTCATGGATCATTGCGGCAAACGCGGCGACATGGGCGTATTGTGAGGCGAGCTCCTTGAACGGCAGCCCGATAAAGGGAAAGGCTCCGAGCAGAATTGACGGATGGACGAATATTCCTTCAAGGATGATGCCCTCGTTTTCGAAGTCATCTATATAGGCGCCCTGTGAGACTCCCTTCCATCCCTCGACCTTTTCTTTCATGATCGCGCACACGCGAGCGCCGGGATGTATCCGGAGATTGCGGCCTATGTTTTTGTTTTTGAGCCCGCTCCTTTTCAGAAAGGAAGGAGTGATCAGCGAGCCGCACGCGACGATTACGGCCCGGGCTTCGACAGTCATTGTATGGGCCCTCACGCCTGTTTCCGGATCGATAAGCGAGGCCCGGACTCCTTCAATCCTTCCGCTTCGGACGATCAGCCTGTCGGCCCGGCAATGTGCGTAAACCCTGGCGCCGTGTTTTACCGCCTCCGGAACATAGGTGACGTCCATGCTCTGCTTCGCGCCGTCGATGCAGCCGAACTGGCAGGTGCCGCATCCGCGGCAGTTCACTGCGTTGTGCTTCAGCGGTCGGCAGTTCAGGCCGAGCCTGTCGGCGCCGCGCTTGATTATCTTTGCGCAGTTGCCGAGCACCTCCCAGGGGAGCTCGGCGACATGTATCTCATTCTCGACTCTCTGGAAGTACGGATCCAGGTATTCCTCGGTAAACCGGGCAAGGCCCAGTTCATCGCGCCAGGTCCCGAGGACCCGTGAAGGCGTGCGGAAGCAGGTAAGGGAATTTATCGTCGTCGTTCCGCCGATGCATCTGCCCAGGGTGATCGACACCGCGGGGATTCCCAGCGTGAAGGTGCCGCCCCCGTTTCTGAACATCTCTACCATGGCGCTGAAGGGTTTTCCGCTCCATGTTTCGCGGGTGTGATGCCCGCCCTCCTCAAGCAATACGACAGAGTGTCCTTTCTGTGCCAGCTCTTTCGCCGCCACGGCCCCTCCGGCCCCGCTGCCGATGACGCAGACGTCGGCCTTTTCGGCGATGTCGCCGCCGTAGTCGCCGAACTGCCGTATCATGACACGCCTCCCCCGGGGGCGCCGTGTCCGCAGTGAACCCCGTGAACGTACCCGATCTGCCGAGCGGCCTCGTCGATATCGAAAAACGGCAGCGTGGTCATCAGCTTGAGCACCATGATCATGGCCCGCTTGAAATAAAAACGGCTGCTCTCCATTTTTTCGAGAAGCGCGGCCGCCTTCTCCGGCGAAAGCCTGGTGAACACCTTGCCGCTTCTGAAAAAAGCGCCGTATTCGATGTAGAGCAGCATGAGAGGAAAAATCTTTCTCATCCGGCCGTCGAAGCAGCCGATGAAACGGTCAGCCCCGGGAAGCAGATCGTAATCGGCGGCGCATGCCTCGAAGGCCCCGCCGCGCGGAATGATCGCTTCCATGACCGCGCGTGCGATGACGCCATACCTGCCTTTTAAAACCTTCATGAGTTCCTCCGGGCATCGTGCTCAGGTGATCATTGTAACACAGGATGAGCATTCTGATCCATCAATTTTCTTTGCCGGGACCGGAATCCCCTTTGCTACCCCTTCCTCTTCTTCAGCTCAAGCGCGGTTTTCAGCCCCTTCTCGCGGATGACCTTGATCTTGAGGCCGGTTTCGGTGAGCTTGAAAAAGCGCTTCCCGTATTTTCTCAGCATGCCCCTGTCAATGGTGAACCCGAGCCCGGGCGCGGTGAAAGGATGCAGCATCGCGTTTTTGTCGGGTAGGATCGGGTCTATGATGCCCTCCCTGAATTCCGGGATCCACGAGGGCGGCTCGTATGGATACTCGAGCGGCAGAGAATTGTCCCTGTCTGCGAGGACCATGTTCCAGTTGATGTAGAAACCGATGCCGTTGGTCCAGGTGTGCGGCGTGTACAGGCGTTTTTTCTCGCGGCAGGCGTCGATGACCTTCTTCACCTGGGCGATGCCCCCGGCGAAGGTCGCGTCCGGCTGGTATATGTGGAAGCAGTCCTTATCGAACATGATCTTGATCTCGTCCCAGCCGTAATTCAACTCCGCGCCGGATATCTTCACTTTCGAGTATTTTTTCAGGGCCGCGTTTCCGTCGTAATCGCGCGAATCCAGCGGCTCCTCGAGCCATTCAATCCCGTTCCGGTGACAGGCATCGGCGAATTTCTTCGCGCGGGCGAGGTCCCACGCCGGTATCTTGTCAACGATCGTGACGAGCCATCCCTGGTTTGCGTCCACGCCCAGGGTGAAATCCTTGCCGATTTTTTTCCGTACGACCTCTATCTGCCTGATGTCGTCCTTCAGCTCCACGCTCTTGACCCGCAGCTTGGCGCAGCGGAACCCCATCTCGCGTATGGCCATGATCTCCTCGGCCCTCTTGTCCGGGTCGTGCATCTCGCCGGTCGAGCAGTACACCTCCACCGGCCGGGCTTTGCCTCCGAGGAGCTCGTACACCGGTTTGCCCTGTTGCTTGCCGATGATGTCCCAGCACGCAGGCTCTATCCAGAAATTCCGCCATCCCAGGATCCCCGCCTGCTTCAACAGGTCCTGCACCCTGCCGATATCGGTCGGGTCCGCGCCCATCAGGTACCCGCCCAGGAGGTCGCCCAGGCCTTCGCGCTCCCTGCCCATGGCAGAGCCCGCGCTGTAACCCTCGATGCCGTCATCGGTCACGAGCCTGATCAGCGTGAACCTGTTGTGCGTCTGCGGGTAACCCGGTATCCAGGTCGGCCAGAAAGTTTCCCTCAGGGGGATTGAAACATGATACAGCTCTATCCTTGATATTTTCATTGAAATTCCTCCCGTACGATTGCATATTGGTTATACCAATTAATAAACTGGTATAACCAATTGTCAAGATTTTTACTTGCCAGAACAAAGCCGAAGCGCTGAATGGGTTCAATGATCCGGGGCCGAAAAGCCGCCCCGCAGACGAAAAAGAGGCATGCAATGAAAACCGGCCTTCCCGGGAGGATTCTGAACGATATGCGGACCGACATCATCCGCGAAGTATACCCCATCGGGAGCAGGCTCCCCTCGGAGCGCGAGCTGTCGCAGAAATACGATGCGAGCCGCTTTGCCGTGCGGGAGGCCATCGCGGTGCTCGCGCAGGGCGGATTCGTGGAAACGCATCCGCAGAGCGGCACCTATGTCAGGGATTTTTTCAAATTCGGCTCCCTCGACACCCTGGTTCAGGTACTGCGCGTGAGGCGCGCCATAGACAGGCAGACGCTCGAATCGCTTCTGAATTTCAGGCATATCACCGAAACGACGGCCGCAGCAGAGGCCGCGCTTCGCATCACGGAGGATGAATCCGAACACCTGAGCGAAAACCTCGAACGGAAAAAATCGCACCTTGGAGACATCGCGGCGCTGAGCGAATGCGACTTCGATTTTCATCACACGATCATCGGCATTTCGGGAAACACCATAAGCCGTCTCGTCTTTCAATCCTTCAAACCGATATACTCATTCTTCACCGATTTTTTCTACTCAATCAAGGGCGTGCCCGAGGCGTCGCTGAAACTCAACGTGAAGCTCCTCGCAGCCCTCACGCACCATGACGCCGCCGCGTCCCGCAGGGCGATGGAGGACACGCTGAAGTTCGGAGAGAAGAAAGTCTATGAAGCGATCAAGGGCGGGGGCAGCGTCATCCTGCTCGACCGGTGACGAAAGGGCGCCCGGCCGGGTCAATGATATTCGCACGCGCCGATGTCGCGTAATGAATCCCGCGGATTGCCGTTAAAATCGAGCGCATTGGGCGTGAATCCGCCGGCATCGATGAGCGGGCTGCCGGCCTGCGGTTTGCAGAAATCCGCGTCGTTGTAATCCACGCTTGAGAGAACGGGGTCTGCAATTGAGCTGCTCAGGTCATTGCCCGAAACAGACTGCCATTCCGCAAGGGTCGACCCGCTGAACAATTCAGGGTCAGAAGCCCAGGCGCCGCCGTAAAATATGTTGTTGTCCGACTCGCCGTAAAACACGTCGCCGCCCGCGATCCGCAGAAAAACGGTATACAGGGGATTGCCGCCGGCAAGATCCAGCATCAGATTGTTTTTGACCTCGATATTACGGCAGGCCCAGTCGAGATTCACGAACATGAAAGTATCGTCCGCCGAAGGATTCACGAAAGTGTTGTTGTACACCTTGATCCTCTGCGAAGGGCCGACAACCGTATCATCGCCGATCCCGACCCCGTATTGATAATTGTAAATTATGTTGTTCCTGATGACAATGTCCTTTGCATGCAATCCGATCGCTCCCTGGCGGTCGTTTTCGTACAGGCCCTGGCCGACGATCAGATTCGAATCCATGATGCAGTGGTGCTGGTATTCCCTTGAGGAGTTACGGTTCTGAGGCCAGATGGCCTGCACCCAGCCCTCGATCCTGTTTTTATAAATGACGACGTTTTCAGAGTCGCCCCGTATGGTGAGCCCGTCATAATGGACCAGATTATTCGGGCCGAACCTGTTGTGCGCGATGAAATACCGGCTGCCGCCCTGCAGCCTGAAAATGTGCTCGGTGTCGTCCGTGGTATTGACGTTCTTATCGTATACCCAGTTGCCGATGACCGCGTTGCCGTCATTGACTCCTTCCCCGTTCGACGTGTATCCGGTCTGTGTCGTATTGTGATATTCGCATTCGGCCACGGTGCAGTACCGCCCGCTCGGCGACATTGCCATGCCGCCATTTTCATATTCTTCGGTCCGGTATTTAAGCATGTGGGTGCATCCGTAATTCCACGACACCCCGAAAGGATACCGGGGATTGAAGCTCCCTTCCTCGGTTGCCCTCACACCGATATCCATGATCCTGATATCACTGCAGTCATAGAAGTGGATCGTCGACCAGTCGCTATCAACTGCAGTCGTATGGATGACGGGCCTTGCGGAAGAATGGCCCTCGGGATAATCATACGCGCCGATAATTATGGGGCCGGTCTCACCGGATACGCCGATCATGCTGTCTATGGTAAAAGTATCGCCGTTCCTGAAAAGCACCCTGACATCCGGCCCGAGAACCGATGAGATCAGGGCGCGCCCCGGCGTCCGGAACGGGGCCCCGGTGCTCAAACCGTCATTGAGGGTGTCATCGCCGTCGGCCGCAACATAATATGTGGCCCCGCTGAAAGCGGTGACTTGGATGGTTATATCATCGGATGCACTATCTCCGTCGGCATCAGTTACCTCGAGGTGCACCCGGTAGGTGCCGGCATCTTCAAACACATGCGCGGCCACGAATCCGCTCGCCGTCTCGAATTTGCCGTCAGGATCGTTGTCGTCTGCGTCGAAATCCCAGGAAAAGGTTGCGTCCATGTACGCGGCGTTATCTGAAAAAAAACATTTATTGGCAAGGCCCGTTGTTCCGGTGGCGTCGAAGAATACCGACAGCGGCGCGACGCCGCCAAGCCTGGAAGCGCTTACCGATACGTCGATCGGGCCGTTGCCTGTTTCGGGATCGCAGCTGTAATAATAGGGGTTCGCCAATCCCGTCTCATCATGCAGGGTGCATCCGGAACAAAGTGCTATTATGCAGAATAAAACCGGCAGGAAAATGATGTTTATGAATATGCCGCGTCTGGGTTCATGAAAAATTTTTTTCATAGTCGAAATCCTGTTCGTCAATCCGATGAAAATCTTTACTTGTATTTTAGTGGAAATATTCAGAAGGTTGCGCTGTAATTTTTTTAATTGCTTTAATATTCGTTTCCGTATACCCTGATCCCACCCCTTAAAATTGTACCATGAGAAAGATTAGTTTTAACCGATAAAAAAGCAAGTAAAATGAGGTTAAAATGAAAAAGCGATTCTCAGAGGAACAAATCGTAAAGATTCTCGCGGAGCATAAGGCGGGAAAGAAAGTAAGGGATATCGCCCGGGATCATGGGATCAGTGAAAATTCTTTTTATATTTGGAAGCGCAAATATGGGGAGATGAGTTCTCAAGAAATAGCACGTCTACGGCAGCTCGAAGATGAGAATTCACGATTAAAGAAACTCGTTGCCGATTTATCTCTGGATAATATGGCACAGAAGGAGATTATAAAAAAGTTCTGCGACCCGGAGTGAAACGAGAGGCGGTTACTCATTTGACGAGTAGCTTCGG
>JAKLIV010000185.1 GCA_022709405.1 Spirochaetota bacterium | reverse complement strand
CGTCCAGTTTGATTCGGCCTCCCCGGCATCGGGAAGCTGGGGCAGGTCCATCACATGCGTCGGTTTTATTCCTGAAATCAGCTCGAACATTTTCTTTTTGCCGTCACAGGTTGTTTCTGCAATCACGGTTTCAGAAACGGCGTAAAAGGGGCAGGTGTCCTTTTTAATAAAACCAAAACTCGATTTTATAAGCGGGCACAGGTTCGCGGGGAGAATCTCCTCTGCTGTTTCAATAGTTCCGTTTGAAAAGGCGCACAGAACCGCAGGGACGATCCCCATCGCGTGCACAAGTTCCAGCGGAGCGTAACCACAGTAGAGCCCGGTTACCCTGTCACCTTTTTCTCTCCGGGCCTGAATATATGCGAGGACCCTCTTTGTCGCCTGTCCCTGAAACTCATCGTTAAAAATCGGAGCGAATGTTTTATTCATGGATAACACCTACCGCAATAAATATTATATATCGTTTAAAAAATAATGGGCCCCATATACTGTCAATCATTAATAATTATGATATTCAATATTTATTTATTGAATTATAAACTGCGCTTCATTTCACCTCGTGTTTTCCCTGAAGGCAATTAAAATAAATCGTCATCAAATCAGGATAATAAGGATTTGACATAAAAATGGGATTATTATAAATATACCAACTGGTCAGTATAATAAACAAGGCGAGCTAATCATGAAAAAAGGGCAGATTACAAAGGAAAAGGTCATCAGGCAGGCCATGAACCTCATCCATACGAAAGGGGTCGGCAGCACGAGTATGAACGACATCATTGCGGCGACAGGAGTAAAAAAGGGGAACCTGTATTTTCATTTCACCACCAAGGAGGAGCTTGCCGTTCAGGCGATCGAGGAAGCGCGGCGCCACTACACCAGATACCTCGCCAGTTCCCTTACCGGAGACAGCGCCCTGGAAAAACTCGAGAACCTGATCGATGCCATCGTGGCATTTCATAAAAAAAGAAAAGTCAGGGGGGGATGCATATTCGGTAACACGGCGATCGAAACTGGCGGCAAATCATCCCCCCTTACAGTACTGATACGCAAAATCTTCTCAGAATGGGCCGATCAGATAGAGGATCTGACCCGAGAGGCATTGGACGCGAAGGACGGCAAAGCGGGACCGGACCCTGCAGCGCTTGCGAAAACAATCATCTCGACCCTTGAAGGCGCAATAATGATGGCGAAGCTGACCGGCAGGGTCGATGACCTGAGCGACTGCTCCGATACCCTGAAACAGATGATACGATGCGTCATGGCTGCTTCATGACGGCCATGCCCCCCACGATCAAGCTTCCAGGAGAACAGCATGATAACAAAAGAAGACATAGCGATGAAAGCACGGGAAATCGGGTTCCAGGACGCCGGGTTCACCACTGCCGAACCCTTCACCGAACACCTTGAAATGCTCGAATCAAGAAAAGAAGAATATGGATGGGCAGAGACGGCCGGACTCGCCCTCATGAAGGGCACTGACCCGGGCGAGATACTTCCGGGCGCAAAAAGCGTCATTGTCGTGCTCGAGGGATATTTCATGAAATCTTTCCCCCCTTCGATGGAAAACCATTTCGGCAGGTGCTACCTCGACGACGACCGGGTCACCAGGGACGGCCTCGCGCTCAAGATAAAGGCGCTCAGGAGTGTCCTCCGATCGGAAGGGATCGATTCCAGGGTTCCGTTCAACCTCCCCCACCGTGCAGCCGCAGCCAGGGCCGGTCTCGGGAACCTCGGAAAGAACTGTCTGTTTTACGCCGGGAAATCGGTGTGCAGAAGCTCATGGGTGATCCCGGTGACAATCGTCACGGACAGGGAATTCGAACCGGACCAACCCTCGCTCGGAATGGGTTGCCCGCAGTGGTGCAGAAACGCCTGCGTCTCGGCATGCCCGACCAGGGCACTTAAAGGAAACGGGACCATTGACCCGAAAAAATGCATCTCGTACCTTACCTATTACGGCGAGGGCCTTACCCCGGTCGAGTTCAGGGAGCCGATGGGCCTTTATGTATACGGATGCGACCGGTGCCAGAACGTGTGCCCCAGAAATTCAGCCTGGCTCTCGAGGGAGCTGCCGGCCAACGAAAAAGTTTCGGCAAAGGCCGACCAGTTCGCTCTCGTGAAACTGCTCCACATGGACAAAGACTATTTCGTTAAATACATCTGGCCCCACATGTTCTACGTGTCGCCGGACGATCTGTGGAAATGGAAAATGAACGTGGCGAGAGTCATGGGCAACACCCTTGACGACCGGTATGTTCCCGAACTGTCCAGGGCATTCAGCGAAAATAGCGATTTTAGGATCAGGGCGATGGCCGCCTGGGCGCTGGGCAGAATCGGAGGAGCGCATGCCGTATCGGCTTTAAAGGAATTTTTTAAATCGGCGGATGATACCGTGCGGGCGGAAATCGAATCTGCTCTTGAAAATGCGGTATAAAAGGCCCCTGCATTAATTTTTTATTGACTGAATCCGTAAACGGGTCCATCCTTAAAAAAGCAGCCTATTCCGCAAACACAAGGCCCGAGAGATGGAAAAGGAAAAAATCCAGGGGTACAGCGATCAGGAACTGCTCGTGTCGGCTCTGAGCAGGTTCATTTCAGCCCACATAAAACGCTCGGAGCAAATCGTGCGCGGCTTGATCAGGCAGAGCATCGCCGAATGGGCGGAGAACAATAAATCATCATTGAAGGAAATCAAGAAATCCGACGAAAACGGGCGTCTCCTCGTCATCATGGCGATCATTGACATCTTCATGGAAAAAATAAAACACATCGTGACCAGTAAAATCCAGAGGGACAGGCTGAGACAGAACGCCCTTCAGATATACGAGCAATGGAAGAAAACCCGCAGAACCGATCCGGCAGAGGAATTGAAAACCGAAATCAGCCAGATGCTGGAGCAGAAATAATCCAACCCGGTAGCGCCCTGACCGCCGCACCTATACCCTGATGTACTCCTTGTCGAACCTGTTGATAAAATGAATGGTCCGGTATTTCCTGGAATCCTTCGCATCCCTGAACACCCGCAGCCCCTCGTCCCGGCATGAACGGCAGGCCCCGAAGGGTATCTCGATCCCGAAGCTCAGGGGGTTCGCCGAAGACGAGCTCTCGATATGGAGGACGCCGGGGCATTTCTTGCACGCCATCACAGACTCGATCTGGCTTTCCCTGATTCCGTCAGTGTCATAGTATATCTGTTTTTTCCGGACATTGTAATCACCGTATTTTACCGCGTTTTTGTCCTTCGGCGGATTGCGGTACGCATCCAGAACTGCGTCCGCGACCTTCTCGATATATCCCGAAATGTTCCGGTCCTGCCTGAGCGCCTCATAGTTGTAATCGGGCTCCCGCACCATTGAATAATCGACGCCGGCCATGGCCAGCACTATGCCGAGATTGACATAGGGCAGCGCACCCTGTATGGAATAACCTCCTTCCAGGACCGCTATGTCAGGGTTGAGCTTTTCGTTCAGGATGGCGTAACCCTGCGCCGAAAAATTCATGTTGGTGATCGGATCGGTGTAATGATTGTCCTGTCCGGCGGAGTTGATGATCAGCTCCGGCTTGAAGTCGGCCAGTATCGGCAGCACGATGTTGTCGATCGCGTACAGGAAGCCTTCGTCAGAGGTGGCGGGCGGCAGGGGGATGTTTATGGTTTTGCCCCTGGCGCACGGCCCCCCGAGCTCAGGAACATGCCCCGAACCGGGATATAGCGTCCGGCCGTCCTGGTGGATTGAAATATACAGAATGTTCGGGTCGTGCCAGTAAACGTCCTGCGTGCCGTCCCCGTGATGGCAGTCGGTGTCAACTATGGCGATCTTTTTGGTCCCGTACTTCTCGCGGATGTATTCGACCATGATGGCTTCGTTGTTGATGTTGCAGAAGCCCCTGTTCCCGTGCACCGACTTCATCGCGTGGTGCCCCGGAGGCCGAACCAGCGCGAACGCCTTGTCGACCTCGCCGTCCATGACTATCCGCGCGGCCTTTATGGCCCCGCCGGCCGATATCATGTGCGATTCGGTGGTCACTGTCCTGACGTCGGGAAAACAGAAATGTGTCCTCATCACGTCCTCTTCGGTCGCGATGTCGGGCTTGAACTCATGTATTCCCTCGATGTCGAAAATTCCCTCCTCCCAGAGCTGGTCCTGCGTGTAGAGCAGGCGCTCCTCCCGCTCGGGATGAGACGGATCGATCGCCCAGTCATAGGCCGGGAAAAAAATCAATCCCATACGGTTTTTTGCTTTTATCATTCGCTCCTCTTGCGATCAATTCGCTGATCAAAGCCTTTTCAGGCGATTCCACCTTCGACACCGGGCTTGATCTGGCATTTGACCCTGATGTCCCTGCCGGTGCTGAAGTAACCCTGCACCATCTTAAACGAAGATGACTCGATAATTTCGATGTCCTTCACCGACGACTGGATGCCCATCCGCTTGCAGTAATCGACGAGATACGACCTGGCCTCGTCTTCGGCCTGCTCTACCGTATAGTCGCCTGCGACCTTCTCCCTGATATTCAGGTTGGGGATGATGAGCTGCCCCTTGCTCGTGTCGGCGAAAAGCTCCACCTGGAATGTCGGCTTTGCCAGGGCCGCGCCTATCGCGTTGGCCACGGCGTATTCCCGGGGTATGATCACTTCCTTGTTGAAGCTCGCATGGAGGTAGCGCGCGAAGCCCTGCGCCGGACCGCCCATCAGATATACTTTTTCGGGAACGATGGCCCTGTTTTCGAGCATTTCGTGGATGGTATAGACCGGCTTATCGTTGATTTCTGCGAGCATGGCGTTGACCTGATCGGTGATGAAGCCCACCGCGAATTCTATCGAGGCCTTGACCAGGACATCCGCCTTCATGCCGGCCTTTTTAGCCGCCTCATCGACGCCCTTTTTCGACGCGGCCGTGTTGCCGTACGAGATGGTCCCGTTGTAATTGAGGGCGTCGACCAGCGTGATGACCGGGCCGCCCTCGGCCATTGACGGGCCCTCGCGCATCGGTCCGACCGTGACCTTGCCGGACTGCACCGAAATCCTGGAATCCCCCCCGATGCCTATCGACCTGGCCAGGAGGGAGCGCACCAGTGTCGGCACCGACGCGAACGATATTCCCTGCCTCTCTACAAGTGGAGCGCCCGAGGCGAATATCGCGATATCGGTCGTGGTTCCGCCGATGTCGAGGATGATGGAATCGTCGGTGATATCGCACAGTGAGATGATGCCCATGATGCTCGCCGCCGGGCCTGAAAGTATCGTCTCGACCGGCAGTTCGCGCGAAAGGGACAGCGGCATGGTGCCGCCGTCGGCCTTGAGCACGTTGACCTGGGTGTCGATGCCGAGCTCCTTGAGACTCTCATTTATGGCGTCGCAAAACTGGTTGTACAGCCTCCACACCGCAGAGTTGAAATACGCGGTGCCCACCCTTCGGGGAAAATTCAGCTGCCCGGAGAGCCGGTGTCCCAGGGACACGAAGTCCGCCTGGTCGCCGACCTTTTCGGCGAGGTATTCCTCCTCGCCCGGGTTCCTCGTCGAAAACTTTGTCACCAGGGAATACACACGCACGTTTTTACCGGCGCATTCCTCCAGCGCGGCCTTCACGCCCGCCGATTCGAGGTCCTTGATGAGAGTGCCGCGATGGTCGATTGATCCGGGAATGACATAGAAAAAATCCCCCAGTCGAAAACTCTCGGGATCGATACCCGGCCCGCCGGAGATGATCACCCCGACCTTTTCGGTCTTGTTTTCGACAATCGCGTTGGTTGAAAGTGTTGTGCTGAGATTTATTCTCTTTATTGCAGATCGATCGACGGATTTTGTGACTTCGGCAAGGGCCCTGTTGATCGACGTGAGAAGGTTTTTATGGTCGGTCGGCGCCTTGAATGACGCGACGATTTTATTATTGTCTATGAGAACTGCATCAGTATGCGTGCCCCCAACATCCAGTCCTAAATACATGGCACCACCTTCATTTCGGCAATTCCCCTTGTGCAGGGAGATATACATAGATATTATAATATGGGAAATGCATGTCAAGGAAGATAAATGAAGAAAAATAAAACCGGCCCGGGAAGGTTTCCCCTATTTGCTCCTCGTAACGCCGTCCACGCGCAATAAAAGGCTCTTTCTAAGGATAAAAACCCTGGAACGTACAATCTCGACAAAATGAAGGTAAACCACGGAAGAGGAATTCATGAACTCACGGCAGCGCTCCCTGATCCTGTTTCCCATCCCCATGACCGCGTCCCTGCCGGAACCTGCAGCGGACAGGCCTTTGCCTGCGATCTTCAGCGAAAAATCATCCGCAACCGAAGATTTGACATCGCATAGAACGTCGCCCTGTATCGGCGCAGGACCAGAGCCGATGCGAACCGGCTCGTGCTTCGCCGGCGAGGCCTCGCCGGCGAGCGCTACGGGGTACGACACAGGCAGCAGCGCACTGCCTTCGGTACGGGAAGCCTTCTTTTCATTGCGCGGCCGGGCCGGCTTGTCCGCCATTATGTTCTTCTCATGATTATCGGGCCTTGCCGGCCTGCCGGTAGTCATATCGGCGTCATTGCGGGGCCGGGCGGGTTTTTCTGCTATGACTGACTTTTTCGCTTTCAGCAGCTTTTCGGCGTCCCTCGAAATATAGGCCAGCAGGCCTTCGGCGTTCTTCCTGGTCATGAGATAGCGCGGCAGCTTGAGCCCGCCTTCCACGAAATCTTCAGGATCGAGGTGCCCCCCCTGAATCGAAAAAGCGTACCGGTATCCGGCCTCCCTGACCTTTTCCACGGTGACCGGGGAATGCACGCCGAAGGGATAGACGAATATGGATATGGCCCGGCCGAGCTCCTTTTCAAGGACCGCTTTGGAATGGATAATTTCCCTGTCGAACATTTTCCTGTTCGAGTCATAGAGCTTCTTGTTCACATACTGGTGAGTGTATCCGTGAGACGCGATCGGGCAGCCTTCGCTGGCGAGCTTTTTCACCTCGTTCCAGGTCATTGCGTAATCAACCTTACCGATGATCGACGGATAGATGGCCAGAAGCGGAAAAATCCCGAATTTTTTGAACACCGAATAATACGCCTGAACCACGCTCCTGTTTCCGTCATCGATGGTTATCAGGATGTTTTTTGTCCCGGCATAGTTGCCGGTAACGACGTCCCTGACCGTGAGGAACCGGAATCCCTTTTGCAGAAAAAAACTTATATGCTGCTCGGTTTCGGCGAGGGTGAACGAGTACATCGTGCCGTTGTCCAGAAAAGCGTGATAGCACAGCACATGCACCGCTTTGGGCGCGGGAGCCGCCTGCCGTTCGAGAGCAGCCCTGCGGGTCTGGGCGCCGGACGGTAAAGAGAAGGCGCAGAGTGCGAGCGAGACAAGCGCGGATAGAAAAACGCCCGTCGCATTAACGGGGTTTCTTTCCATTGATCACCTTTCTTTTAAATCTTCTGTACCTGATCTCGTCCAGGTAGGCGACCTCTTTCGCGGCCTCGTCAAGCAGTTCGAGCTTTCTTTTCTCCATCACGCCGCCGTACGAAGGGACCTTTATCAACAGGTTTTTATAAAGAAGCGAAACGAATTCATCCAGCGGGGGGATGAGATAGGTGTTGATATACGTTGTGTACTTCCACAGCTTGTTTTTCGAATACAGCGACGCCTGTTCGGCGGATACGGCCCGCAGATAGTACATCCTTTCGCAAAAGGCCGCGTACCGGTCTTTGTCATACGACATCACCAGCTGCTGCAGCGACTTCTCCTTGGCCGCGAAATCCTGCTTGGTGTAGGGGAAATAAACGACATAGTCAAGTTCGATATCAGGGTCATAGCCGTAGCTGTAGGTCAGGGCCGCGGTGGTCTCTGCGAGCATCTGCTGTTCCTGCTCGTTGTAGAACTGGCTGTCTTTCCTGAATGCTTTATGGTAGTACGTGCACTGCAGAAGCAGCAGCGGAAGCAGGAGAACGGCAAGTCTGTGGTTCATTGAGAAGCTCCGTATGTTAAAAATCTTCCGGCCTTATCAGGTCCCCTTCCCTGATGTCCCTGACGG
>JAKLIV010000184.1 GCA_022709405.1 Spirochaetota bacterium | reverse complement strand
GCGCCGCGTCATGCGCAAAGATTCCCGAGAAGGTACAGTCTCCCAGCTTGAAAATCGACATAGAAACCAGGGACGGCGCCGAGGTCTACTCGGTCAGATTCAGCGGCGGCATAGCCAATGAGAACAGTTCGACCGCACTGGGCGACGTCAAGGGCTCTGTCGTCATCAGGGATCCCGGGTCAAAAAAAGACGTTTTTTCCATCCCCTATCGGATCGACATGATCCTCCCGTTCTCGATGGGAATAATCGATGCCGGGAAAACCTGCTCCAAAACCGAGGTCGAGCCGCTCATCGGTCTTTTCAATATTAACGCAGAGGAAATGGCCAAGAACAAAGGCAGCGAGGGGATTTTCGTCGAAGAGGAGAGGATTTCCCTCGCTGTCGATTCATACCTGAAGCACGATATCAACACCCTTCTTCAAGGAAAAATAAATGAAAAGAATAAATGACAAGGCCCTGTATCTCTACTCCGGGCTGGTCGCGCTCGTCCTGGCCGCGATCGTTGCCGCGCCCTCGTTTTATTCGATTTTAATCGTGGAGCCCGGGGTCGAGATGCTCCTTTCCTCGACCGAAAACGTCAGCGCCGATTACAAAGAGGCCTATATGATCATCAGGACCCCGCATATTTTCGGCAAGTACGAGCATTTCGACCCGGAGGGAATTTCGGTCAAGAATTCCATGGTGTACTTCGACCGGATGATCTATACCGGCCAGGATCTTGTACCCGAGCACAGGCAGTACCTTGAAGTCGTCCTCGACCGCAGAAAGAAAGCCTCCCGGCTTGGCCGATATACGAGCCTGTTCTTGCTGTCTGTCACCGCCATTGCTTCCCTGTGCTATATTTTTGAAAAAAGAAGAAGCGGCGAACAGGATTGAACCGGAGAGGCTTTGCCCCATCGATGCTCTTCGTCTGACGGCGGCCGTTTCGTCTATCGGCCCCTGATATCATAATGCCGGTTGCGCTATGCCATGACAAAGAAAATCATGCTTATCGACGATGAGGAATCGGTCCGCAAGGCCATGTCCGGGATTCTCGCGCGAAAGGGCTATGAACTGTCGCTGTTCGACAACGGCATTGACGCCCTCGATTCGCTGAACGATATCAACCCGGACCTGATAATCCTCGATATGCACATGCCGCGCATGGACGGCCTGGCTTTCCTGAAGAACGTAAGGGAGAACAGGATGACGACCGCGCCAGTGCTCATGGTCACCGGCAGCGCCGATCCGGAGCTCAAGGCCAGGAGCTACAAGCTCGGGGTCTATGATTACATCAACAAGCCCGAGGATACCGAGGTCATGCTGAAAAGGATCGAAAACGGGCTGAAGATCGGCGAGATGATCAATTTCAACGAGTTTATAAAAATTGAGCTCATGATGGCGCGCAAGCTCCAGACCTATCTTTTTCCCCCCATGGTTCTTGACACTCCTAAAGTCAACATACAGACGGTCACGAAACCGCTTTCCGACATCGGCGGCGACCTTTTCGATTACATCGAGTTCAGGGACGGCCGGGTCATTTTTTTCGTGGCGGACGTATCAGGCCACAGCATATCTGCGGCGCTCTATACCGCCATTGTCAAGATGGTTTTCCGCAATGCCATAAAGGACGCAGATACCCCGGCCGGGATCATGACCCTGATGAACAGGGAGCTGAGCGGAAACATCCCGATCGAATCTTTCGTCACCGTGTTCTGCGGGATGCTTGATTTCTCCTCTTCACTCCTGTATTACTGCAACGCCGGCCACCCGGCCCCGATCGTGATGACGGGAAACGAAATCGACGTGCTCGAAGGAAGCGATTCATTTCTCGGCCCGATCAGGGACGCCGAGTTCCACAATCTGACCTGGCCGGTCGCCGCCGGAAGCCGGATCTGCCTTTTTACCGACGGGGCGCTCGATCCCGGGGAGGGAGGGGCCGGCGACGAATGGATCAGGAAAATTTTGAAGAGCGGAAAATTCGGACTGGATGAGCTGTTTCAGCTTTTGAGAATTAATATCATGGAAAGGCCGGCGAGCGGGCAGGATGACGACCGTACGCTCATGCTGGTCCGAATAAAGTGATGTCCTGCAAGATCCTTGTGATATCCGACACGCACGGCAATCAGGTGAAAACCGGCATGATCATAAAGAAGGAGGCCCCGTTCGACTGCCTTGTCCATTGCGGTGACGGAATCGGCGACCTCGAGGGCATGCCGATTCCCGTTTCGGCGACGGTGATCAAGGTGCCGGGCAATGTCGACCTGTACCGGTATCGCGGTCTGGACCGGATCGAGACCGCCGAAATCTGCGGCAGGAGCATCATGGTGGTTCACGGTGATATTTTCGGCGTTCATTCCGATTACGCCGGGCTTATCGATGCGGCCAGGGAAAGGGACGTCGATATCGTTTTCTTCGGGCATACGCACGTGCCCCTGTACCGGGAGGGCAGTCCCGTGCTGTTCAATCCCGGAACGGTGACGAACGGCTCTTACGGGGTCGTAACCCTGCCCGGGCTGGAGGGCGGTTCGTTCGTCCATAAAAACATTCTGCACGGTTGAAATTTGTATGCAAAAACGAATCCGACAGAAACGAAGGGATGGATTGAAGAGGCAGGCCGAAATAATGGCAATCGCCCTTGAGCTGTTCTCCAACCGGGGATTTCACGCCACATCGGTCGACGATATAATCGGGGCGGCAGGAGTCGCCAAGGGGACGTTTTACCTCCATTTCAACGGGAAAAGCGACATTCTGATGATGATCATCGATTCGTACCTCGCGAAGATATATTCGTCGCTGCTCGACCTTGACATATCGATGGACAAGCCCGTGGAGGACATGAAACGGATGTATTATGACGTCACGGACTTTTTCATGAACTTTCCCGACATGAAGCGGTTCATAAAACTCATGCTGCGCGACGCCATAGCATCCGATGAGGTCATCAAGAGCAAGGTCAACAATTATTTCAGCCAGATCATCGGCATGTCATCGGGATACATAAAGAAGGCGCAGCGGGAGGGCAGGGTTGTTGCTTCCATCGATCCGCGCGCCTGCGCAGTTTCGATAATAGGCGGCGTCAAGGAATTGCTGTACCGGTGGGCTGTGCTGGAGGAGGACCTGGACGTGCGCCGATGCGTGGCGACCATGGTCGATCTTTTTTTCAGGGGGATGCTTGTCTGAATCAGGCCGAGTAGGTCGGCTCTTTCTTTATGAGTATTTCCTTGATTTTAGAATCTCCGGCGGAAAAATATATCACGTGGGACTCCATCAGGACGAATTCATCCATGAGCATAATGACGTCCTCTTCTTTTCTCAGTTCGAGAAGGTCGATTTCACGGAATTTTTTGTTACCGATAAATATGGCTTTCATTATGGTCCCTTATATTAATTTGTATTCCACTTTTGCAAAGATATAGGATTTTAATATTTTGTCCAGCATTTTAAGCCGTAAAAAATGTCGGCACAATTTTTTTATGCTATTTAAACACCCGGCAGTCTCGCGCACGGTCGACACCGATGTTAATATGAACAATCGATCGAAGATGAGTATATATTCATTCATTGCCGCAGATGCCGCAGAGTTTTCGGCCCGGGTCCGCACCCGGGCCGGTTTGAAATTGTTGCCTGACAGTTGATTTTTTCGAATTGACTTTTGCCGTATGAAAAATAATATTTGACATTGCCGCCGGCATAATAACCCTTACCTGATCGATATTGATTTAAGGCGTTTTTTCGGCGGAATTTTCCGGCCGGGCGTAAAAACTATAATATTTAAGAAATAATCATGAAAATTTTCGTCAGACTGACAATCCTGGTAACCTTTGTACTTGTATATAATTCGGCGAACGCCTATAAATTCGATTTTACGACCGTCGGCGACGTGGTGGATGAGGTCAAGAACAAGTTCGGTTCTCTTGATTCATACCAGGCCCAGTTTGAAATCGTGTCGACAAAAACGGGGAAAAGGAACGTCCAGAACGGAATTATAAAGTATAAAAACCCGGGAAAGCTCCTTGTCGAGTATCAGAGCCCATACGGCCAGAAGATCGTCTCGGACGGCAAATCCATGTGGGTATACATCCCTTCGATGAACGTCGTGGCCGAACAGGACCTGATGAGCGACTCCGGGATTTTTTCATCCGCCTCGAGGAGCGGGCTTGAAAGGCTCTTCAGCAAATATCATTACCGGTTCGCTTCGAAAGACCAGCCCGAAAAAATGGACGACGGACGCAAGGAATACACGCTCGTGCTGAAGCAGCGGGAAAGAAAGGGCGGGTTCCGCACGATAAAACTGTGGATTTCTGAAAATTATTTCATCCGCAGGGCCAAAGGAGAGACTTCGGCGGGTAAAAGCGTCGAAATAACCTTTTCGAAAATCCAGACCGACATAAATCTGCCGGGCGGATTGTTCAAGTTCGAAATGCCCCCAAGGGCCAGGATTATAAAAAATCCCATGATAGCAGAGGAGTAACTCGTGGACAGCATCGGCGAAAAACTTCGCTTCACGCGGGAGGCGAAAAAACTTACCATCAAGGATGTTGTAAAGGAAACCAATATCTCTCCGACATACATCGAGGCCCTCGAAGAGGAGGATTTCGACAGGTTTCCCAGCGAGACGTATCTTATCGGCTTTCTCAGGGCTTACAGCGAGTTTCTGAAGCTTGATGCGGAGGAAATCGTCCAGGCGTACAAGGGGTACAAGATCGGCGAAAGCGCCACCCCGCTCGAAGAGCTGACCAAGCCTACCGGACCTTCGATCACGATGCTCGTGTCATCCTATTTCAATCAATACAAGAATTTCGTGTATATCGCCGGGGTGGTCGTCGCCGCGTTGATCATCTTCTGGGGTTTCAGGGCCATTTTCATCAGCGACGTGGACATCTCCGGGACCGATTCCCTGAAAAACATAAAAGAAGAATACAACGCGAGGGAGAAGAACTCCAAGATCAAGAGCATACAGTCGCTCCAGCTGAGCAACGACAAGGGTATCGTTCTCGTGAACAAGAACGAGGCGGTGCAGTTCCTTGTCGAGAGCAAGGAAGTCGTTTTTCTGCTCAAAGACATCACCGAAAACAGCGTCGTTGTCGAAATTCTTCCCGACCGGAGCATACAGATACTCGAAATGGACAAGCCGCGAGAGCTTCCCGTCGAAAAGAGCCCCAGGCAGGTCAACCTGACCCTCAAGGGACTTACTGAAAACCGCGCCAAGATCATGGTCACCCTCGGGGCTGAAAGCGAGGCCCCGGCCGCCGACAAGGTCGAGCAGGCGCCCGAGATTGTCAGGCAGGAGAGCACCAGCGTTATCGCCCAGAACAAGAAGAACCTGCTCATCGTGTTCGAGGCCGAGTTCACCCAGAAGTCTTTCGTCGAGCTGTACCTTGACGGCGTGAAAAAGGTGAAGGGTTTCGTACCTGCCGGCAGCAGGGAGCGATGGGAAGCGGTGGAATACATCCAGATCAAGATCGGCAATGCCGGCGGCATCGTCTCCAGGATAAACGGAAAGAACTTTACTTTCGGCGCGCCCGGCCAGGTCGTGAACAAGGTGATAACCTGGAAAAAGGATCCGGCGAACCCGAATCTGTACCATATCGTGGTCAAGGACTGGTGACCGTTTTTTCCCGAATCCCTATTGAGAACCCAAGAAGTTGTTTTATCCTGAGAACATCTCGTACTGCATCATTTCCCTCGGCTGTTCGAAGAACCTCGTGGATTCAGAAAGAATCAACGCCGCGATGAGCGCTGCGGGTTTCGTCGCAGCCGAAACGTCCGAAGAGGCCGGCATCATAATAATCAACACATGCGGATTCATCCAGTCGGCCAAGGAGGAGTCGCTTTCGGTGATTTTCGACGCGCTTGGGATCCGGGACGGCTCCGTTGCGGCGCCTGGCGGATTCGGAAGAAAAGTCGCGGCGGTCGGGTGCCTGACGCAGCGCTATTTCAGGGACATCGCGGCAGACATCCCCGAGCTCGATTTCGTGTACGGCATCTATGATGACGGCTTCGTGCCCGCGCTCTGTACCGCGTTCGACATCGCCGCGCAAATCCGTCCCATCGAAGAGCGCAAACCGCTTACCCCGGGGCTCTCGTACGCGTACATAAAAATCGCCGACGGATGCTCGAACAACTGCAGCTATTGCGCCATCCCCCTGATCAGGGGACCGCACCGCTCTTTCTCTCCCGAATTCATAATCGGCGATGCGGCCCGGGCCGTCGCTTCGGGCGCTAAAGAGCTGGTCATCGTCGCGCAGGACATCGCGGCTTACCGGTACAAAGATACCGGGCTGCCGGAGCTCGTCGACATGATCGCCCGGATCGACGGCGTGCGGTGGATCAGGCTGCTGTACTGCCATCCGGACCACTGCGATGGCCGCATCATCGGCCTGCTGAAGAGTAATCCCCTTGTGGTGCCGTACATCGACCTGCCGTTTCAGCACGCCTCGGCGCGGATTCTCGCATCCATGGGAAGAAAGGGGAGCCGGCAGGCGTACCTCGACCTGGTGAAGCGGCTCAGGGAAGAGGTGCCCGGGATTCGGATACGCTCGACCTTCATGGTGGGCTACCCGGGAGAGACCGATGGGGATTTCAACGAGCTGATTTCGTTTTTAAAGGAGGCCGAACTGGACCGGGTCGGGGCCTTCGCCTATTCGCCGGAGGAGGGCACTCCGGCAGCCGGTCTGGGAGAAACGGTCCCCGCAAAGGTGAAACGGCGGCGCCTGGACCGGTTGATGGCCCTGCAGCGCAGGATTTCGGCCCGTAAGCTCGGGGAAATGGTCGACCGGGAGGTGGACGTGCTTGTAGAAGACCGGCTCGATGACGGGACCTTTATCGGCCGCACGCCCTATGATGCGCCCGAGGTCGACGGAATTTTTTACTTGACCGGAGGCGGCGCTGTGGTTAACTCGATTGCGCGGGCGCGGGTCACCGACTCCGTGGAATATGATCTTTTCGGGATAGTGCTGTGAAAATCGCCCAGGTAATCTTTTACATTCCAAACCTTCTGTCAATATCGAGAATTGTGCTCATCCCGCTGTTCGTCTATCTTCTGTTTATTCCCACCGTGGAGTCGAAGATCTGGTCTCTCGTGGTTTTCGCCGTCGCCTCCCTGACCGACCTGCTCGACGGATGGAGCGCCCGCAAGTTCAACCAGGAGTCGGAGCTCGGGAAGTTCCTCGATCCCCTTGCCGACAAGTTTCTGGTGATTTCGGCGCTTATCGCGATCCTGGTTCTCGATCCCTACCTTGAAATCTTCGATGCCTGGATGATTGTCATTATCCTTGGCAGGGACGTTCTCATAACCGTAATGCGCTATCTCGCCATCAAAAAGGGAACCACGCTCAGGACCAGCAGGTTCGGGAAAGTGAAGACGGCGTTTCAGATGACCTCCATTGTCCTGATCATTATGATCTATATCGTCAGAAAGAGCGGGTATGACATAACCCATGTTTCGCTGCCTTACTGGATCATGTTCACCACCACGATGCTGACCGCGTTATCCGGGATCAGGTATCTTGTCACGAACGGAAGCCTTTTTTTTCCGGCGAAAAAGACCGAGCAAACCGAACAGTAGGTGAAGATGCAGCCGACAGACCGCTCCATGAAATTCAGGGAATTTCTGTTTACCGGTTTTTATTCGGGCTACTCTCCCGTGGCGCCCGGAACCATGGGTACGTTCGTAGCGATGCTTATTTACCTGGCGGAATACTATTTTTTCAGGGAGTTCAACTGGCTGGTCAATATAGCGGTTGTGCTCGTATTGCTGTACCCGTCGATCAGACTGTGCGATTCAGCCGAAATTTTTTTTGACAGGAAAGACCCTTCTCAGGTCGTGATCGACGAGTTTCTCGGATACTGGATCAGCCTCCTTTTTTATCCCTTCAGCTTCAGGATAGCGGTCATCGCTTTCATCGTGTTCCGGGTAATGGACATCATCAAACCGTTCCCGGCCGGAAGGCTCCAGAAGCTAAAGGGCGGAACGGGCATCGTGATTGACGACTGCATTGCGGGAATATACACGAATTTGATTATCCTTGTAATAATTATCGCGTCAAAGGCCTTTGAGTACCCGATATATATGACGAGATGATCCGGGACGGGCGCGCCCTGGATCGTTGCGATACATACCC
>JAKLIV010000183.1 GCA_022709405.1 Spirochaetota bacterium | reverse complement strand
TCGATAAGTTTTGAATCGACCATGTAAGTCATGCCGCACGAGGCGACCCTCTCGACTCCCAGATATGAAAGATAATTTTTTTCGTTCACCCCTCCCGTTGGCATGAGATGAAACTCCCTCATCCTGAACGGGGCGATGATGGATTGGATGTAATCCGGCCCGCCGAGCTGCTGGGCGGGAAACACCTTGATAAAGGAGCTCGCCTTGAGCGCGCGGTTGAGCTCGGAAGGCGTCGATATTCCCGGAATAAAGGGAAGGCCGAGCGAACCTGCGCATTCAACGACATCGTCGTCGAGACAGGGGGCCACGCCGAAAACAGCCCCGGCTTCGGCGGCCTTTTTCAGGTTTTCCCGGTCCAGCACGCTTCCCGCCCCCACGACCATTTCAGGAAAAGCGGCCTTGACTTTTTTGATGGCTTCGAGCGCAGCCGCTGTCCTGATCGTTATCTCAATGACATCGATCGAGTTCCCGAGCAGCATCTCGGCGATCCTGAGCGCATCGTCGGAAGAATTGAAAACCGCGACCGGAATGACCCTGTTTCTCTTCAAAGACTGAATCACGCTGTTCGTCATTTCGTCCTCCTGAAACTTTCAGTATGGATGGGGAACGCCCGCCGTTGCCCTGCGCGCAACCTGAAAAAAAGAAAAGCGGGGGTTAACCCGCTTTTTCGTATGATGCCCGTCAATCCGCCTACAGCACCCTGGGATAGGACAGCTCGATCTGGTTTCGATCGGGGTCGAGAAAAACGACAGACCTGCCGTTGCGAAGGTTCTCCGGGCCGTAGACTATCTCGATCTCGCTTTCTTCGAGCTCGTCAAGGGCGTCGTCGAAATCCTCTTCGTCGACATAGAAGCATATCCGGTTTTTGATGCCTTCCTGGTTTTTATATCCCTCGACCTCGTACAGGCACAGTACAATATCGCCCATTTTCAGGAAAACCTGTCCTTCCGTGCTCTTGTCGGCGATTTCAAAATCAAAGAGCTCCTTGTAAAAATTGATTGAATTATTCAAGTTCGATACGGTTATTCCGATATGATTGACGCTTTCGATTACTATCATTACAACCTCTTTATATTCTTGATCTCCTTTTCTTCATTCACATGAACCGGTTCAAAACGCGGGACAAATCCAGAATGATTAGTTCCGAAAATTATTTCAAGAAGGCGATTATGTCAATCACTATAATAAAAGGCTTCCTGTTTTTTTTAGACGGCTGTCCGCAGCGATGGATATTCGCATTTTGAATCCGCGTGAAAAACAGGTCACTCCACAGTAACGCTCTTGGCCAGGTTCCTCGGCTGGTCCACGTCGCAACCGCGCATTATTGCAATATAATAGGCGAGCAGCTGCAGGGGCACCACGGTCAGAAGCGGGGACACCATGCCGTGAACTTCAGGGACGTATATGACATGATCGGCGTACTTCCTGATTTCGTCGTCGCCGCGCGTTGCGATCACTATGATCTTTCCCTTGCGGGCCCGCACCTCCTCTATGTTCGACAGCACCTTGCTGTATACCTGGTCGTGCGTCGCTATAAAAACAACCGGCATGTTTTCGTCGATCAGGGCGATCGGGCCGTGCTTCATTTCAGCGGCCGGGTAACCTTCGGCATGGATGTATGAGATTTCCTTGAGCTTGAGCGCCCCCTCGAGCGCGACCGGATACTGTATGCCCCTTCCCAGATACAGAAAATTCCTGCTCGACTTGAATTCGGCGGCGACGGCCCTGATTTCATCGTTCGCGAGAACCTCGTTCACCATCTGGGGCATGAGCTGGAGGTCGCGTAAAATCGCCTTGCCCTCTTCGGGGGTCATGTCCCTCCTGCGCGCGAGAAGCAGGGTTAAGAGGACCAGAACGCAAACCTGCGAGGTGAAGGCCTTGGTCGAGGCGACGCCGATCTCGGGGCCCGCGTGAATGTACACGCCGCCGTCCGATTCGCGCGCGATGGTGCTGCCCACGACATTGGTGACGCCCAGCACCTTCACTCCCTTGGACTTTGCCTCCCTGAGCGCGGCCAGGGTGTCGGCGGTTTCCCCGGACTGGCTGATGGTGATCACCAGATCGCCCTGCCTGAGCACCGGCTTGCGGTACCTGAACTCGGATGCGTACTCGACGTCGACCGGTATCCTCGCGTACTCTTCAATGAGGTACTCGCCGATGAGCCCGGCGTGCCAGGAGGTGCCGCACGCGATGAAGATGATGCGCTGTATGCCGAAGATGTCCTTGTCGGTTAGCTTCAGGCCGTCAAGCCTCACATTGCCGAACTCGGGGATGATCCTCCCCCTGTACGCGTTGACGATCGTTTCAGACTGCTCGTGGATTTCCTTGAGCATGTAGTGGTCGAATCCCTTTTTCTCGATCGATGCGATGTCCCAGTCGATCGCCTCGACCCTCTTCTCGACGCATTTCATGTCAAGGCCGTAGGTCCTGTATCCCGAAGACGTGATCTCCATGATCTCGTTGTCTTCGATATAGATCACGCTGCGGGTGTGGTCCACGATCGCGCTCGCGTCGGAGGCAAGGACCATCTCGCCGTCGCCGATTCCCAGAATCAGGGGGCTCCCCTTGCGCGCCGCAACGATGACCCCGGGCTCTTTCACCGACATGACCGCGATCCCGTATGCGCCTTCGACCCGTGCGAGCGCATGCATGACCGAATCTACCAGGCTGTCGCTGCGATGATAGTGCTCGATCAGGTGGACGATGACCTCGGTGTCGGTCTCGCTCGAAAAAACATGGCCCTCCTTGATCAGGACCTGCTTCAATATATCGTAGTTCTCGATGATGCCGTTGTGCACCAGCGCGATCTTCCCGGTGCAGTCGCAATGCGGATGGGCGTTCTCCCGTGTCGGAGCGCCGTGAGTCGCCCAGCGCGTGTGCCCGATTCCCATCGTATATGAAGAAAGCCGCCCGCAGTCGAGCGCGCGCTCGAGCTCCATGAGTTTGCCCACGGTCTTCTCGACAAAAAGCTCGCTCCCGCCGAGGGCGATCCCGGCCGAATCGTATCCGCGGTATTCAAGCCTCTTGAGGCCCTTCAATATCACCTCGGTCGCGCTTTTCGATCCTATGTATCCGATAATCCCGCACATATGAAACCTCTGTTTTGCTTAATTGATTGGACTCAGGCGCATGTCCTTGAAAAACAGCTCGACCGTGTCGCCGCGGGGGTCCTTGCCGAGCCTGAATCCCCTTACAACACCCCTGACCGAAAGAAGCACCGTGCTCCTCCACCACCTGTTCAGCAGGTCAGGGTCGTTTTCGATTATCTTCTTCAACGATTCCCTGTCGATCGAACCCCGCAGATACAGCCACCTGCACTGGTCGAACGTGCACATGACCGACAGTGCGTCCGGGTCGGCAGGTGAAACGATGTAGTATTCAAAATCGGTACTGAACTCCCTGCCCACGAGCGATTTCAGATACTCTTTGAGCATGTATTCATGGAATTTTTTGCCTCCGAAAAGACCGGCACGCCATTTTTCATACAGTTTCTGGAGCTCCCAGTACGGCGCCAGGTCGGACGCCACGGGTCCAGGGTTCTGGGCCGATTCTTTTCCCGACCCTCCCGGCTCATCAGCCGCAAAGAGATGCGCCATGCACAGAATCAACGCCGCCGCGGCCGTGATGCAGCACCGTTTCACGGCCCCCCCCTACTGGATGCTGCCCAGATTGACTTTGCTGTGATTGAGCCGTATCTCGCCAAACCTCTTCTCGTATTCAGCAAGGTTTTCCTGCAGCACGCCGAGGAGCCTCTTGGCATGGGAAGGGGTCATTATCATCCTCGACTTGAGCTTTCCGAAACCCGGAGGCGGCGACGGATGTATTAAAAGGAAATCGAGCACGAATTCTTCGGGCGAGTGGCTGATATTGCTGAAATTGGTGAATATGCCTGAAGCGACATTCTCGTCGACCTTTATCTCGATTTTCAGTTCCTTTTTAATGCCTTGATCGTCCATCATCAGCTCCTTTTTAAAAAAGAGATTCTTATAGAATAGATAAATAAAAGTCAAGACGAAATATCCGCAGCCTGTTTCCTGCATGTAAATTTGAAGACCAGAGGGCGGATCATAATTCCCTGACCATGCCGATCACGCCGGCCAGCACCGGGCTGTATTCAGGGCTGAAATTCAGGGTGGCGGCGAGGCTGTCCGCCCGGGCGACAAGACCGGCATGCGTTTTGCGCGCCCTGTCAAGCGCCCCGCTTTCGCGGACCATGGACCTGACGTACTCAACGTCCCGGCCGCTTTTCTCCCTTGAGGTGAAGGCCGAAATGAAGCGTTCGCGCCCGGCTCCCTCCAGGCTGTCGGATGCGTCCTGTATCAGCTGCGTCAGCTTCCCTTCCCTGATGTCCGAATCCGACGGCTTGCCCGTATCGGAGTCGTTTCCAAAAATCCCGAGAATGTCGTCCCTGATCTGAAAGGCGAGGCCCAGGGGAAGGGAAAACTCCCTGATCAGGTTTTTCTCTCTGTCGCTGTCACCGCCGGCAAGGGCGCAGCCCATGAGCAGGGGATAATAGACGGTGTAATAGGCGGTCTTCATGGTGCTGATGAGGCCGGGAACATCGTTCCGGGGAGCGATCGCCACGGGAAGAGAATTCAGGCTGTCCAGCACCTGCCCGAAAGCGGTGGTCTCATAGGTATCGGCGAAAATCCGCACGAAGCGGTCCCTCGCTCCTTTACCGGCCCGGGCGGAATAGACGATCTGCAGGGCGTTGGAGAACATCACATCGGCGAGAACGAGCGCGATATCGCTCCCGAGGGAGTCGTTCCCGGTCAGCCCCGCATATTTTTCCGAAAGCACCACGTGGAAAGACCGTTCTCCCCTTCGCAGCGGAGAACGGTCGATGATGTCGTCCTGCACGAGAAGCATCGAGTGCATCAGCTCTACTGCCGACGCGAACTTGACGATTTCACCGGTCCGCGATGCCCTTCCCCCATATCCGAGATAACCGAGTATGACGAGAAGGGGGCGGATCCTCTTGCCTTCCCGGGCCGCGTACCTGCCAAGCTCGGAATAGAGGTCTTTCATGAAGGCGTGATCGGATGCCTCGATCTTCGCACGGTAAAAACAGCTCAGGAACCCGTCGATCCGGGGTACGAACCGCCTGCTGAATCCTGCAAGCGCGTCTGATGAATTGAGGTCGCCGGCCATGAACCATCTCCTGTGACAGCGGGAATTCCGGATTATATCCCTGCCCGGGCCCGGAACGAATCCGCAGCGTTTTCATCAGGTAAACAGATCTTCGCGGCGTGTCAACGTTTAAAACGATTCCCCGAAGCCCAGGCTAAAAAAAACTGGACACCGTCTCTTATAGATTATATACTACCCAAATGCTGTCGATCAACAAATTTCAGGCGGCCATGCGGCATGACACAGAGAAAACTCATCGGCATTTTAGCTTCAGGCATTGCGGTTTTCACTCTCCTTTCCTGTAAACCGGACGATAAAGAAATACGAGTCGGCGGGGTCTTCGACCTTACAGGGCCGACATCAGAGACCGGCAATTTCTACGCACAGGGAGTCAAGGAGTATATCGGACTCGTCAACCGCAGGGGCGGAATAAACGGCAGAAAGATCATCCTGTTCAGCCACGATACCGCGTATGTGAAATCAAGGGACATGGCCGCCTACGATACTCTGATCAACAAGAACAGGGTCCACCTCATAATCGGATGGGGCACCGGCAGCACCGAAGATCTTGTGCATAAAATATCAACCGACCAGGTGCCATACACCGGGGTCTCCTACTCCGAAAAGCTCGGCAACCCCGCTTACGCTCCCTACAATTTCCTCACCTCCGCATCCTATTCGGACCAGATACGGACAGTGCTCGCCTATATCAAAAAAAACTGGAAAAACCCGCAACCCCCGAGGGTCGCGCTGATCCGCAACGAGACCGAATTCGGCGAATCGCCCATAGCGGACGGAATTGCGTACGCAAAAAAAATCGGCATAGACATCACCGGCATCGAGATCGTGAACCTCGACGCGCAGGAGGCGTTCGAGCAGCTTAAAAGGATCAAAAAAGACGAAGCGGATTTCGCAATCATACAGCAAACGGCCTGGGCCACATCGGTCATAATCAAAAACGCAAAAAAAATGGGGATGAAGACCCGGTTCATCGGGCTGTGCTGGAGCGGCGACGACAGGCTGATCGCGCTGGCCGGAGCGGCTGCTGAAGGATTCATCGGCATGTTCCCCGTCGTTCACGACGACATCGGAACGGCAGCGAAAAAGACCGCGGGCGGTTTGCATCCGTCAGAGGTTCAAAGCGAAGACGGGACGAATGTCCGGTTTCTGAAAGGCTGGGTCGCGGCCATGATCATGTTCGAAGGAGTCAGACGGGCCGGCGACGATCTCAGCGGCCCGTCGATAAAAAGAGCCCTCGAAAGCATGCGCGGATTCGATACTGGCGGGTTCACGTTTCCGGTAACCTATACCCCCGAATCCCACAAGGGAATACCGAAGATGAAAATGGGAGCGGTCAGGGGCGGTTCCTGGAAGATGATCACCGATTTCGTGAGCGCGGAAGACTTTGAATGAAAGGTCCCAAAAAAACATCACTGGCGCGAAAGTTCATCGGCATATACCTCGTACTCATTGCATCAATCGTCTTTGTCGGCGTCATCTCGTTTTCCCATCTCAGCTCAATAGAAAAAATCCTGTCCGAGGACGTGATAAAAAAGGCCGAGGCGCGCTACGTCTGCAAAAACATCATACTCCAGAGCATAAACATCTTCGGCCAGGTTGAGGAATACTCATACGAACAGGATCCGAACAGAAAAAGGGCCACGAAGATGATCATCTACGACACCATCAGGCTCATCAGGGAATACGAGGCCCAGATCAAAAGAATGACCCTGACGCCTGCCGAATCGAAGCTGCTCGACAGGATCGACTCGATTTTGAAGAATTACTACGCTCAGATCGACAGAATATTCTCTTTTTTCGCGGTCAATCATCGCAGGCCGAACGCGGATTACACGATCATCGACGAATTCAACGACACCCACGCCCTGCTGGTCACGAAGCTTCTCGAGCTCGAGAAGAACGAGACCGTGCTGATGCACGAAGCCCAGGACAACGCAAAAAAAACGATACGCAATTTTAAAATCCAGATATTCATATTCTGCGTGGCGTTCACCATAACCGCCTTCGCCCTGAGCCTTTTCAGGACGCGATCGGTGACGCGGCCGATAAACAGCCTCGTATCGGTTCTCGAAAAATACGGCAAGGGGGATACCGGGGTTCGGGCGCGAATCGACACCTGGGACGAGATCGGCTTTCTGGCCAGCAGGTTCAACCATATGCTTGAACAGATCGAAATCAAGAGCGACGAGCTCAGAAAATCCAACGAGACGCTGCTCGAAAAAAATATCGAGCTTCAGAAAAGCGAGAAGCAGTACCGGCTGCTCGCCGAAAACGCCAGCGACGTGATCTGGACGACCGACATTTACCTGAACATCCGGTACATCAGCCCCTCGTTTGAAAAAATATCGGGCTACAGCCTGGCCGAATTCAGGACGATGCTCCTGAAAAAAATCCTGACGCCGGAATCGTACTCCAGGATCGTCGCATTCTATCGCGAGCAGATCACCATGGAGAGAAAGGGAAAGGGAAACCCTGACAGAAAACCCGGCATAATACTCGACCTGAAAACAAAAAGCGGAAAAACCATACCGCTCGAGACGAGCCTGTCGTACATCCGGGACAAAGACGGAAAAGCCGTTGAGCTGCTCGGAGTCACCAGGGACATCACGGAAAGGAAAAAGACCGAAGAAAAGATCATCCAGCAGTACAATGAAATACAGCGCCAGTACAAAGACCTCGAATCGGTCAACGCCGAAATACACAGGGCGCACGCCGACGTCCTCAGGGCCAGCGAAAACTTCGCCAGGGAAAAAGAGCGCCTCTCAACCACGCTCAAATCCATCACAGACGGCGTCATCACGACAGATGCAAAGGGCGACATCGAGATGATGAACAGCGCGGCCGAAGCGATAACCGGATGGAGGCAGGTCGATGCATCCGCTAAAAGCATCGACCAGGTGCTCCGCATAATCGAAGAAAAAAGCGGCAGGCTCGTCTCGAACCCGGTGCATGAAATAAT
>JAKLIV010000182.1 GCA_022709405.1 Spirochaetota bacterium | reverse complement strand
TCGACCCGGATATAATAATCATCGACTATGAAATGCCCGTGATGAACGGCTCGGAGACCATCAGGGAGATCAAGCCTCTGCTGCCCCACTGCCGAATACTGATGGTTACATCGATAAGCTCGAAAGCCGTTGTTGAAGAGATAGCGTCCCTCGGCATTGACGGATACCTGGTCAAGCCGGTGCAGAGGGACCTCCTGTTGAAGAAACTGTGCACAATTCTCGAGAAACAGTACAAATGAGGAATTGCAGTTCGTGTATTTGACAAAAAGCCCCTTATTCGGGGCTTTTTTACATATACAGATCAGTCAGCGGGAACCGTACTTACCGTCGTCTCCCCGGGAAGCCAGCGGAAGTTGTCGAGCAATAAAACTGAATTGATCAGACCGTCCCCGCTGTCGAAAATCATTATTTCCAGGACGATAGTCTCGCCGGGTATAACCGGTGTTTTCGTGGTCAGCCAGCCCGTACTGCCTCCCACATCATCGGTGTCCATCCCGGTCCCGGCCAGTATATCGGCACCAGAAGAACAATCTCCGCAGCTTGTAGTAGTGGGAGTACAGTATGACAAAAAACCTGAATTGACGGACAGCGGCTCTCCCAACGTATCGAAGGCTATGTTACGATCTTCCGGGATGCCGGATGCGCCGGACGTCAGCAGTGCGAGAGAATAGTCAGTGTAAGAACACTGAGGATCATTGAAGTCCCCGGTGAAGAATATGTGATCATAGGCAAAGCCCCGGGCGTTTGTGGGCACCCGCATCGTGAGGCGGATATTGACTGAATCATGCACGGAGCTGACAATAGAGCAGCTGCCGGAACAGCCGGATGTCCCGGGAAAATCATAATCGCCAGGAAGAGCATCGATGTAACCGAAATCTCTGCCATTGACCGGAGCCTCATAGCCGGTGTCAGATGCATCCCGCATGCGGCCGGTCGAAATACCGACCATGGCCGCCCCGCTGCGCGGAACCACCCCGCCTGTCCCATAATCTGTCATTATGGCCGCCTGGTAATCGCTCATATTCGTCAATCGCGCTACAACCGGGGTTACGCCGTCGGAAGTCAGAAATTCGGCGTCAATGACGCCCCATGTTTTTTCTGATATCGGCGGGTCATCGGTTGTGGTCCGATAAAGGCCGATCGCCTGGGCGGCCTGGAGAGGCGTGACACCGGTAAAAACTGCCGACTCGAAGCCGTCGTCCACGGCTGCCGTATCCGGGGTTGACGAATCGCAGTCATCATCCAGCCCGTTCCCGATGATTTCATATGCGCCGGGATTTACCAGCGCATTCGTCTCGTCAAGATCTCCGTCGTTTCCAGTGTAACCGTCAGCGTCATAATCGGTGTCATTCAGAAGCCATTTAGCGAAAAGCGTTATATTGCCTGAAACGGTCATGGTCTGCCCTTCAAGATAAGTCGTACCGCCTCCATTGGCAAGCGTGTTCCAGCCGTAATACGCGCTTCCCGTTTTTTCGAGGTCCCCCGTGTTGCCGAGTATTGTCGCTGCCTGGTTCAACTGATAACCGGTTGAATCGGAAGGAACGCTTCCGCCGGTTGCGTCATTGGCATTATAGGTTATAGTGTATGATGCATGCTCACTCTTGTCGTCCTTGTCATCATCGCAGGTCAAAACAACCGGTACGAGCGACAGCAATATAATAACACAAAAGCGCCTGAACTTTTCCATATAGATTCTCCTTGATTAAAATTGGCCTATTGGAAAACCCTTCACGAAAACCCGTTTCATAAGGCTGAATGAATCCTCCCCGAAGCGGTTTCATCTAACACGAATAGGCAAGTATTGTAAGAAAAAGCGCCTAATGCAAGGCTTTTTTCGAATTTATATGATAATGCGGGTTCTCGCCGTATCCGCTCGCCTTTATGTGTCCCCCCGATTTCTTCGTAACTTCAATCCGCTACAAATCGGCTACTATACGCAGTTACGGACAACCCGGCGGGCGCTTTCTAACCATTAGAAAAACATGTAGTACTGATGGGTCACAGACGGCACCGAAGAAGGCATGAAAATTTTAAAAGATATAAATGGAGGTTCCGGAGACAGCAATCCGAATTTTGAGTGATTCTATAATTCTCAATTTCTTATACTGATTTGCAGGGCCGCACCGGTGGTAACGGTGCGGCCTTTTTTGTGCATGCAAATTTCATCTGCCCAAATGACAACCGGGTGCGGCATGCCATTGTTCTCAGGGAACGTATCTCATGACCGTGGCCTTGCCGTCATTGGCCGCGTCATTATAGACCACGTAAATCACGCCGCTGCCGTCAATGGCGATTCGAGGATAGGATACTTCCCCGGCCGAGAACCCGGCGCTGCCGACCGTTGTCCACGCTCCGTCACTGTATTTCATGACCGTGGCTTTCTCGTCATTGGCCCAGTCCGAAAAGACCACATACGGGACCCCGCCGTCAACGGCGATTGAAGTATACATGGCCTGTCCTTCCGAGAACCCGGCAGTGCCGACCGCAGTCCACGCTCCCTCGCTGAACGTCATCACCGTTGCCTTGCTGCTATTGGCAACATCCATATACGCTACATACGGAACGGCGCCTTCTACGGCAATCGAAGTATACACGGCCTGTCCGGCCGAGAACCCGGCGCTGTCGACCACGGCCCAGCTGTCGCCGTCGAATGCCATCACCGTGGCCTTGCTGCTATTGGCGTTATCCATGTACGCCACATACAGTGTACCGCTGCTGTCAAGGGCGATTGAAATCCAATCCGCCGAATCGGCCGAGAACCCGGCAGTACTGCCGGCTGCGCTCCAGGCGCTTTCGTCATACATCATTGCAGTGGCCTTATCATCGTTCACATAATCACGGTAAACGACATACACTACGCCGGTACTGTCAATGGTAATCACCGATTCATCCGCGTTACCCTGCGACACGTTGCCGCCGACCGCATCCCAGCTGTCGCCGTCCCACATCCTGACCACGACATTCAGGGCATTTTGTCGATACGCCACGTACGGCGCGCCGTCGCCGTCAAGGGCGATCGAAACGTCATCCGCTTCTAAGCCCGAGAACCCGGCGCCGCCGACCGCGGTCCATGCTCCGCCGCTGTATTTCATGACCGTGGCATAGTAGTCATTGGCCGCGTCAGAATAAGCGACATACGGAACGCCGCTGCCGTCAATGACGATCGAAATATCAACCGCTTCACCGGCCGAGAACCCGGCGGCGCCGACCGTTTTCCATGAATGGGCCGAGCTTCCGCCGCCTCCGCCGCCGTCATCGCAGCCGTAGAGGGCCGCTGCCAGGACCAGCCCGAAAACAAGAATGGTACGAGAATGTTTTTTCATCTGGAACAGCTCCTTGTATATTAATAAATTTTTGCGTGAGCGTTCTTTATTTCACTGGATCCTCGCAGCCTAAACACGCCGCCGGGGACTGAATGATCTTATCTGTTTCACCTGGCCCGGAAAAGCAGCAATTAACACAGAAAGCCCCGGATGCGGGGCTTTCTGTAATTTTCTATCGCAATTAAGCAGGCCATGGTAATACGTGAAAGGTCCCGGCCTCCTGTAATCCTAGGAAGGCTCCCATCCGCGGAAATTGGATTCGCCGTCCGTGGTGACCGGGGTTGCAGCATCTTCGCTGCTGTCCACCGGGTTATAATATATATTGTCGTTCATCTCGAAATAGATGAAATTTCCATCTTCCGACCATACCGGGAAAAGCTCGGACCCGGTGGTGGAGTTGCTGGTAATCTTGGTTCTTTCCTTTTTCGAGATGTTCAGCATATAGATAAAGAAACCAGTCCCGGAATTTATCCTGGCCGAGCAGGCCATCTGGTACTCGTTGACCGGGGACCAGGAAATCTGTATCAGCGATTCGTTCAACGCGACAACGGTGTCAAAGCTGAAGAGCTCGTTGCCGTACGCATCGTCGCTGGTTCCGTCGGCCTTGACGCTGTATATCTTCGCATTATAATCCTCGTCGATATGCACAAAGGCCACTTCAGTGCCGTCAGGGGACCATGTGGGATATTTATCCATGCCGCCAGCGCAGTCGGTGAGCTCGAGATATGTCGGATTCGCCGAGGCCGTGGAAATCACGCAGATATGGTAATTCGACCAGTTGTCGTCGACATAGGCCAGTTTCGAGCCGTCAGGCGACAGGGCCATCGAAAAATCGCCTGAGAAGTCGAAGTTGGTCGGGGTAATGTCGATCGTGGTTCCCGAATCCTTGAACATGATGAAGTCGCCGTCATCGTCGAACTCGAGATACGCTGTTTTCGTACGGTCCCGGGAACACGTGACGTCGGCAAGAAGCGTCCCGGAAACGGCTGCAACCACCGTATCGGTGGTTGAATCATGCATACGGAGTATTTCGGGATCTCCGCTACCGTCCAGATGGGCGAATAATAGATCGTTCGTCAGGGATGAGGATTCAGGCGTGCCGGTGCCCGAGGGGCTGAATCCGCTCGTGCCTGCACTGTTTTTCGCCTTGACCCAAATATAATAAGGCGTGCCGTTGGTGAGCCCGGTGATCAGGCATCCCGTGACAGCAACATCGTCGACGTACAGGGTTGCCGCGCCCGAATCGTCGCTCGTAGCGTACCAGACTTCATACGCCGTTGCCCGGCTGACCGCGGTCCAGGTCGCAGTCAACTGACCCGGTGCAGACGTAATTGTCGGCGCCGATGACAGCGCCGCAGGAGCTTCCAGTTTGTTTCCTCCATCGCCTCCTTCATCGCAGGCGATATAAAAAGAAATTATCAATAGAATAAATACTGCTGACTTGAAACGTTTCATAACTTGTCCTCTGAGTAATATCGGATTGCGCTCCGGCAATCCCTGTTGCAGTGGTGTAATTTTAGAGTCCGAATTCAAATCTGTTTTTATTTCTGATTTTAAAATACAGAAGGTTATACAGTTTTTACGAACAATAACAAGATACTTATAAAATTTAAACCGGCATCATCAATTTTGCATTATACAAAAATTTTTGATATACCGGGACCGCATACGTCAAATCATTCGAAGAGAATGCACTACAATACAACCAAATCAGGTTTCACCTGGCCGGAATAAGTACCTGTTGACAAAAAAAGCCCGGGATGCGAAAATTTTTCTGAAATGTAGAATCATCTTTTATCATGGATAGGTTTCGACTCTCGCCGGACAACGCGGGTATCACGTGAAAAAGCGCATAACAATCAGTATTACATGGCTCATCGTCGCTGTCGCGGCGGGGGCCATCCTCGGCGCGTACGCCATCGCCGCGCACATGGCGTCGGTTCGCATCAGGGAAATCGAGTGGCTGTCGGGCCTGCCATCAGCATCCCCGGGCTCCGATGAAGGCCTTCCTGCGCGATACGCCGGCAGGCTATACGGCCCCGAAGGCAGGATAACTCCCCTGGGCCAGAAGGCCGCCGCCTACTGGTGGACCGTGTCCAGCAGGGACGACGACGTCGGCTATGACGTGAAATGCAGGGGCCGCGCAAGGACCGGACTGATACTGGAGACCGCAGGAGGGAAAATTCCGATAGCATGGACGGAAGCGGACCCTGATGATGTCGGCAGCGCGTCAGACACCTGGGATGGGGACTATGGGCTGGATCTTGCCATCGACGTCGGCGGCATCCCCTCGGTTCGATACGACGAAGTGCCGCCCGGGACCTGCCAGTACGGCGAAAACTATCTGCAGACATATATCGGCCAGGGCGCACAGGTCGAGGTAGTAGGCTGCATGAGGAACGGGGAGATAGGCCGGTGTGACGCGCTCATCGGGGGCGTGCTGTCGGTGCCGGACATCAAATCGGACATGCGCCACAGGCTCCGTTCCGCCAGGCACGGGTTTTTTTACGCCGCGTATCTCGGGCTGTGCCTGCTCTTTCTGTCGACTCTGGCGCTCTGGAAGCGGATGAAAAGCGATGCAAAAATCAACATGAACGAACGGGAAATACCGGAGGCCGGGAATGGCGTGTGAGCCGCTGACGAGCGTCATATCGACAATGCCGGGGGAATCCCTTGCGGCTGCATTGCTGTTCGTGCTGGGGATTGTCCAGCTTGCGCTCTCGTTCATCGCCGCGCGCAACGCCGGGGCTGCGATGCAAAATACCCGGCCCCGCCCCCACAGGGAAGTCCTGGTGCGGCGGATGCGGCGCCCGGTGCATGGTTTTCGGATACTCGCTTTTCTTTCTTTTCTGACTGCAGCGCTCGCGATAGCGATACCGTTGTATCTGAATTCCAGATACGGAATCTGAGCATTAAAAAAGGGGCTGATCGACAGTCCCCTTTTCATGTTTATACGCAACAGTCAGCGGATCACAGCCCCCTGGATTTCAGAAGCTCCGCAATCTCGCTTTTCCCGAGCTTTTCAGCCCATTCACTCGGCTTCATCGCACTGCTTGAAATCTTATACGTGACCCTCTTCCCTCCGCTGTATCCGGAAACCTCTCCGCCGGGGACCTTCACCGTGAACTTTGTCGGGAACGGCTTTCCCTTGATCTTTTCGGCGATTTTTTCAACTATCGCCCTGTCACCGGTTTCGATCGCCCAGAAAATGGCGGTCTTGCCGTCAATTTCATGATTGAAGGGGCCTTCGGACTCGATGCCGCCTATCGTGAGAAACGCGTTTCCGCTCACGGGCACGTTCGGGTCCCCCCCCCTGTCAAGGAGATATGAAGCGACATCGGGCTTGCGCGCAATCAGGGCGAGGTTAAGCGGCGTGTACCCGGTCCCCTTTGTAAAACCGTTGTAGCTGATGGAGATAAGGTCCAGGGATGTGACCGAATCATTGACATTGCCTCCCTTTTCCACGATCAGCTTCATCACGTCAAGATCGCAGTTAAGGGCCGCCATGCATATCGGAACGAAATTGGTCTTGGTAGAGCTGAACTTCACGGCCTTTTTCGGGTCCACCCCGTTATTGATCAGAATTTTCGCCTGAGCCGATTTTCCATACTTGATCGCATCGGTGAACGGGGTAAATCCGAACATGTTCGCCTCGTTGATCTTAACGCCTTTTCCGGTCAGCAGCTTCAAGACTTCCTCGAGTTGTTCCGGCGTGATGGAATGATTCTGGTTCTTCCACCAGTCCGGGAGCTTGTACCCGTATTTGCCCTCGTAGTCAGGTATGAGCTTTTTGAAGCCCTCGATCCTCGCGGGATAATCGATGGTGACCCAGGCAAACAGAAGATTCTGGCCCATCGCATCCTTGATGTCCGTTTTTACGCCGGCATTCACCAGAAGCCTGACCAGCTCCGGCGCCCGCGTCGAAGCCAGCGCCGCCTGGATGGGAGTGGTGCCGTACGCGCCCTTGTTCGGGTCCGCTCCTTTTTCAAGAAGCAGCCTCGCGGCTTCCACGCAACCGTGTGTCGCGGCGTTCAGCAGGGGAGGATAGGCGCCTGCGTTGGGATCGGCCCCGCTGCCAAGCAGCAGCTTGACGGCTTCGGGATAGAACATCGCACTTGTCAGGACGGACGTCTTGCCTTGCGCATCAAGCTGATTTACGTCCGCTCCCTTTGCTATTGCGGTTTTCATTTTTACGATGTCGCCTTTCTTGACGGCATCGGCCAGATCTTCATAGGGCCCGGCGGACACGGCGGTTCCCATGAAAATCACCGAGAAAAGAACCATAAAACACGCTATATTACGTTTCATGAATTGATGTCCTCCTGTTTTTATGGTGTAATTATTTGCGCAGGGATGATGATTGAATAGTATCATGATTGAAAAATTGTTCAATAAATTAATTCCGGCAGAAAAACAGGCACGGGAACATTCATGCCTGCAAGAGGAACATTTGACCGGCCATTCCCGGCCCTGTCCGTCGCGAATTAATCGACGCATGCATTCATCGCGATCGATCTCACGCCGCAATGCTTCGAACAACGGCAATTATAATGTTTGACAGGTAAACCAATATCCACAACTATACGCCCAATTCGTTAATACCGATATGAAACGTGACGACAAACTTCATTGCAGTATTATCCCGCATTTTATCATCGCCCTATTGATCACTTTATCGTTAATGGGCCTGCCCGGCTGCTCCATTGATTTGTCAGGGAAAAAACCGCCGAATGCGGTCGCCGGCGTTCTCGATCTGCGGGACTGGGATTTCGCCAGGGACGGCAATGTCCTCCTGAAGGGCGAAGCCGAATTCTACTGGATGAAAATGCTTGAACCCGACGATTTCATGACAGCCGG
>JAKLIV010000181.1 GCA_022709405.1 Spirochaetota bacterium | reverse complement strand
CGGAGAGAACCTGCTGGGCGTGTACGCGGCGAACGAATACCTGACCAGGGCGAACCTCATGAAAGCGTACCGCTTTCCCGAATACGACACCCCGATCATCAAGGGTAAGAACGTGGCCGTGTTCGGCGGCGGCAACGTCGCCATGGACTCGGCCCGCACCGCGCTGCGCCTGGGAGCGGATAAAGTCTCGATCGTGTACCGCAGATCGAGGGCCGAAATGCCCGCCAGGGAAGAAGAAATCCACCATGCGGAACAGGAAGGGATCAACTTTGAGCTCCTCTCAAACCCGCTGAAATTCATCGGCGACAAGGACGGCCGGCTGTGCGGCGTCGAATGCCAGCGCATGGAGCTGGGCGAGCCCGACGCATCGGGCCGCAGGAGCCCGGTCCCCATCAAGGGATCCGAGTACATCCTCGATATCGACCTGGCCATCGTGTCGATAGGCAACGCCCCGAACCCGATCATCCAGCGCACGAGCCCGGGCATCGCGACGACCAAGAAAGGCACGATCGTCGCCGACCCGGAGACCATGAAAACCTCGAAGAGGGGCGTTTTCGCCGGCGGCGACATCGTTTCAGGCGCTGCAACGGTCATCCTCGCCATGGGTGCAGGAAGAAAGGCGGCGCTCGCGATCGACGAATACCTGACGACCGGGAACTGGTAACGCGCGGGGCCCTGGAGCCGAAAATCGCACACTGGGGGAGCGATGCATTCAATCAGCACCGTATGCACCGGCATACCGAGCCTTGACTCCATCCTGAACTGCCTGCACCAGGGAGACAATGTCGTCTGGCAAGTCGACAGCGTCGAGGATTACAGGCAGTTCGTCGTTCCCTTTGCCGCAAAATCCCTCGAACAAAACAAGAAAGTCGTGTACATGCGGTTCGCCGAGCATCCCCCGCTGCTCGACGACGAGAGAATCACCGTGTGCAGGCTGAACGCCTTCAGCGGTTTCGAGTCGTTTTCCAAGGACATCTACACGATCGCGACCGAAATGGGGGAAGGCGCGCATTACGTCTTCGACTGCCTCTCGGACCTCCTGTCGGCCTGGGCGACCGACCTCATGATCGGGAACTTCTTCGTCATCACGTGCCCCTATCTATTCGAGCTCAACACCATCGCCTATTTCGCCCTGCTGCGCAACCGGCACAACTACAAGACCATCGCCCGTATCCGGGAGACCACCCAGGTGCTCATCGATCTGCACAACAGCGGCGGGGATTTCTTCGTGCACCCGTTAAAGGTCAAAAACCGCTACTCGCCGACCATGTTCTTCCCGCACTACAAGGACGGCGATGCGCTGGTTCCCATCAGCGAAAGCGTGCACGCCGCGAAGTTCATCACGCACATGCAGAGGACCGGCCACGAAAGCACCAGGCGCAACCTCGATTATTTCGACCAGCTTTTTCTCAAGGCCGAAAGTCTTCTGGATCCCGGATCAGACCAATCGCAGAAGGACGCGATGGTCGACAAGCTGTGCAGGGTGGTCATCGGCAGGGACGAAAAGATGATCGAGCTGGCCAAAAGCCTGTTCACAGTCGATGATTTCATCCTGCTCAAGGACAGGCTCATCGGCACCGGTTTCGTCGGGGGCAAGACGGCCGGCATGCTCATGGCCAGGAAAATCATCGAGGCCGACCCTGGAATTTCAGCAGAGGACATATTCGAGCCGCACGACTCGTTCTACATCGGCTCTGACATTTTCTACACGTTCATCGTCGAAAACGGATGGTGGAAGCTCTTCATGGAGCAGAAAACGCCCGAGGGATATTTCAGCGCAGCGGCCACGCTTCGCGAGATGATCCTGACCGGGACATTTCCCGACGAGATAAAGGAAAAATTCATGCTCGTCATCGAGTATTTCGGACAGGCGCCCATCATCGTCAGGTCGAGCAGCCTGCTCGAGGACGCGTTCGGCAACGCGTTTGCCGGTAAATACGAAAGCCATTTCCTGGTCAACCAGGGAACGCCCCAGCAGCGCTTCCAGGAGCTCATCGAGGCGGTGCGCAGCATTTTCGCCAGCACCATGAGCGAGGACGCCCTCACCTACCGGCTCCAGCGCGGTCTCCAGGACCACGACGAGCACATGGCGCTCCTCGTGCAGCGCGTTTCAGGCGGCCGGCACGGCAAGTACTTTTTCCCACACGTCGCCGGGGTCGGCCTTTCGTACAACACCTATATCTGGAACAGCGACCTCGACCCCAATGCCGGCATGCTTCGCCTTGTCGTGGGCCTCGGAACCAGGGCGGTCAACCGCATCGAGGGGGACTACCCCCGCATCGTGAGCCTCGACGCGCCCATGAAACAGCCTCTCGACGGCATGTACGACGTGCGCCGCTTCTCGCAGCACGACATCGACGCCCTCGACATCGAAAAAAACGTGATCACGACGGTCCCGTTCCGCGAGCTCATAAAGGAAAAGCACACCATCCCCCTCGAAACGGTCGCGGTGAGGGACGTCAAGGCCGAGGAGGAGATGAGGGAGCGCGGCATCGAGGCCGAAAATGTTCTTCTCATCACGTTCGAAAAATTCCTCGGGCAGATGCCGTTCGCGGAACAGATGAAGAGAATCATGACCGTGCTCCAGGAGCGTTACCGGTACCCGGTCGACATCGAGTTCACGGTGAATTTCAACGGGGGCGGGAAATACCGTATAAACCTGCTGCAGTGCAGGCCGCACCAGACAGCCGGACTCAAGAAGCAGGTCGACATGCCGTCAACCATCGATGCAGGCAGGATTTTCTTCGAGACACGGGGAAACTTCCTGGGCGGCAACTGCGCCCACAGCATCAAGAGGATCATCTACGTCGACCCCGAGGGTTACAGCGCGCTGACGCAGTCGGACAAGTATGCGGTCGCGAGGCTCATCGGCAGGCTCAACCGGCAGATTCCCGACAGGGACGAGATCCCGCTCATGCTCTTCGGCCCCGGCCGCTGGGGAAGCACCACGCCCTCGCTCGGCGTGCCGATTCGCTTCTCAGAGATAAACAACGCGCGCGCCCTGGTCGAAATAGCCCGGATGAGCGAGGACATCATGCCCGAACTGTCGTTCGGCTCGCACTTCTTCCTTGACCTGGTCGAGATGGACATCTTCTACGCGGCGATCTTCCCTGAAAAGAACGTGATCAATTTCTCAATCCCCATACTCGACGGATACAGAAACATCCTGCCCGAGCTCATCCCCGACGAGCACAATCTCGGCAACGTGGTGTTCGTGTACGACCTTTCAGACCGCCCGCTGCAGCTCATGTCGGACATCCTTTCCCAGCGGGTGCTCTGCTACCGGTAAATCTCCTTTTCTCTGCAGGCGTCCTTTTCCGCCCTGAGGATTTCGGCCGCATCGAGCAGCGATCTCGCAATTTTCTTGCGGCCGATACAATGGCACAGGTCCGGCTTCAGCGACCTGTAAGACTCCTCGTAGGTCGGATCGGGATTTTTTTCCAGAAAAAGCCTGGCCCTCATTATGGTTTCCGGAACGCAGTATGGACAGTCCGGCGCGCCCATCTGCTGCAGAGTCAGAGATACCGCGTCCTGGACCATCTGCCCGGAGCGGTCGACCGTGACGACGTGACAATCCGCCGCTTTACTCATGGGTGTCGAACACGAGAGCACGGGGCGGCCATCGAGCATGACCGTACAGGCGCCGCACCTTCCCGTACCGTCGCAGGGATCGTGCGGCAGATGGACGCCCGGGACGCCCTTCAGGTAATCAAGAAGGGCAAGCTCGGGATTCCCATCGAATACCGTTTCAACGCCGTTCAGCGTGAATTTCATGCGCGTCCGATCAGGAAAACCTCGTGCTCACGGCCCAGATCCCGGCCAGCACGATGATGTCGGATGATATACGGTGCAGCCAGGGAATCACGGCCGGCTGTACAAAATTGTTGGCGAAATGCGCCATGATCATCTGTATGAGCCACAGCACCAGGATGGCGAGGCACGCGAAGACCATATAACGCTGGGGGATGACGGCGAAAAGGCCCACGAGCAAAATTATGCCGGCGACAAGCTGGATGACCGCGACCACGACGTTGAGCGTGTCGTTTCTTCCGGCGAGCTGCGCGAACGCGCGGCCGATTTCTGATGCGGCCGAATTGTAGTTCACCAGATAAACCAGGCCAGTGATTCCGAAAAACAGCGCAAGGGCGGCCTGCATGAGGATAAGGGGATCGATTATTCCTGAGCGTGATTTCATAGTCCCTCCTGATATGCGTAATTTGACGAGTCCTTTTTCGTCCATGGCGCTGCCCCGTGAACCGCTTTTTCACGAATCAGGCAAGTCCGCAAAGGATTTTAAACAGTAGCCCACCACTCCATGTTCGTCAAGAAATCTTTCTCCCGCCTGCCGGGCTGCGCCGTATTTTGTTCTTTTCAAATATTCAGCGGGGATATAAGCTATCCCGAGCGCCCGTTCGCATCCCGGAAGACGCGTAACGCGCTCAAATATCCCGTCGAGGTGAGCTTGCTATGAAGAATTTCAAGAAAAACCTAATATTCGGATTTCTGCTGGTGGCATTCATCGTTGTCTTCGAGATTGTCCTTGCCCGACTCGGCCTGCCTGCATGGCCCGCTTTCATGGTGATGATCTTCTTTTTCGTGGCGCACGAAGACCTGAAGGCCGCGCCCGGGATTCTCGTCGGAGGACTCGCGGGCATCGCCTGTGTCGTTCTGGTAAAACAGTTCGTCCATCTGCTTGGTCCCGCGATAGGGCACGAGACCGCGAAGCTTCTGTTTATCGGAATATTCGTGTATTCAATCGTGATGCTGAAAGACTCGATCCCGTACGTGTTCAACAGCTATGCATTCATGTTTTTTCTGGTTTCGGCGCTGGCCGCACAGGTGCCGGGGTCGAACCCCTATGTCTGGATGGGCGTGGAGCTGGTCGTGGGCGCGGTGTTCATAGCGGGAATACTCGCCATCGCCAGAATAACCGCTGCCCTTGCCGGGGATTGACTGAATACTTGACAAAATGGTCTATCTATGTCATATATAACCAGTCAACTCGTTCATGTTGATCACACCAATAAACACTAATAGAGGAGTAATTTATGGTAAAGAAATCATGTTTTATTGCGTCCATCTTCGCTCTGCTCGTTGTTTTCGGCGCCGTGATCGGCTCGGCCGGAGATATCCAGCAGCTCGTCGGAAAACAGCTCCCGGCGATAAAGCTGCTTACTCTTGACGCGAATGAAAAATGGGTCGACGGCGATATGCCACAGCTCGGAAAGAAAGTCCTCAGTATCATGTACACCGATGCGGACAAATCCGACATGAACGACCCCCTTTCTGACGCCATCAATGCCAAGGATTACCCGAAAGACAAATACCAGGGCATCGGCATCGGCAACAGCAAGGACGCTCCGTGGATCATGGATGCGCTCATCCGCTCGATCGCCAAGGGAAAAATGAAGAAATACAAGGGCTCGATCATTCTGCTCGACGAGACCCTCGCCTTCGCGCAGAAGCTCGGCCTGGGAGACTGCAACGACAAGGCCGTGGTCATGATCGTCGACAAGACCGGCAAAATACTGTACATCAAGAAAATCAGCAGCGAAAAAGAAAGCACCGCCATGATCCCCGAGGTTTTGAAAATCCTCGACGCGACCATCAAGTAAAACCGCGACATCACATTCCGGGGCTGCACAAACGGCCCCGGATGACACTGTCTCGAATCCGCGCACGCGCCGCCTTCAGAAATTCTCCTGAGGCCAGGGATACTTTACCTTGAATACAGAGCCGAAAAAAAGGCGAGCATTGCCGGCAGGCTCACCAGCGAAAACAGGAAGCTCGACACCATGAACTGGTTCACGATGTTCCTGTCTCCTCCCTCGCGCTCCACGATGATCGGGGCTGCCGTAATCGGAGGCACCGACGCCTGGATCATGATGATGAACGCCACACTCTCGGGAGGCCTGAGGGCCATGATCGCCCCGAGCGCAGCCACGGGGAAAACGATGTTCTTGGTGAGAACGAATTTCAGGTTTTCGAGATAGGCGGGCCTTGCGCTTCCCTTCATGTCGATGTATATGTTTCCTCCAAGCACGAGCATGAGCAGGGGTACGGTCATGGCCCCCACCATGCGGACGCCTTCGGTCAGGAACTTCGGGAGAAACGAATCAAACCCTGCATAGCGGATCAGCACCGCGACGAGCGTTGAGATGAGCACGGGATTGAAGACCTTCAACGGGTCGATTTTAAGACCGTGGCTGAAAAACAGCGGCGAGAAGCTGAAAAAAAAGGCCGGGAAAAAAAGCATGAACAGAAAAAGGTCGACGAGCATCGGGGATGCAGCGCCGAAAATTTCGGAGATGATCGCGATCGGGAAAAAGATCCCGTTCTGAAAAAGCAGGGCGACCCGGAACTCCCTGCGGGTCTGTTTCACCGACATTGCCGAGCAGATGAATGTGAGTGCGGCAAAAAGCGCGGTCATCCCCAGCCACCACAGGGGCAGAGACCACCAGCCCGTGTTCACTTCAGGGCGAAAGTTCGCGATAATACCCGAAAAAGTCATGCAGGGCAGCGCGATGTTTATCGCGAGCGCCGACAGCGAGCCGATTACCGGCCCGGCAAGAACGCGCCTGGAGAGCAGCCAGTACCCGAGGATCCCGATCGTCAGGAGCATGGCTACGGCCGTGAATGTGGTGGTGAATACCTGCATGCGAGCAGGATACACTGACGAGGTATTCTTACAAGCAGATTTTATGCACAAACGACATGCATGCGCCCGTGCTGTCAGCCCATAAGCTGATCGCTAATATGGTCGTATTTGTCTTTACGGCTGCACTTTTTTTTCTTGAAATTTTAACAATGATACGAAATAATCATTCATGTTCGGGAATATCGTACATCGATCGGATTTCAAGAAACTTAAACCAATGATACAGGCTGTCCCGGAAGCGAGGCGAACCCGGAATCTATAGTTATTAATCTCAAGATGGACTCCCGTTTTCACGTGAGTGACGGTTGCGGATCATCGCCGCTGGAGTCCGTGCCCGCGGAAGCGGGTACGGAAATGGCTTGAGCCCCATGGCAGGTGCACATTATTTCCGTTAGAGTCTGTGCCCGCAGAAACGGTATAATATTTAAACGAGGAAAAATGATAATGGAACAGAAACGATTCCCCTTCCTTCTTCTGATTATCGCTCAGATTATCGCAGTCCTGTGCCTTGCAACCGCCGGATGCGACAGCGAATCCGGCAGCGACTGGGCGGTGGAAGCGCCTGAAGACCACGGCATGTGCACGGCGCTCCTCGAAACTGCTGCGGACGAAGTGGAAAAAATCGGCGGGCGCCAGGGTTTCGTCATGATCAGGGACAGGGTCATCGTATATGAAAAATATTATTACGGCGACGAGGAAACGAAAAACACCGCTTTTTCGGTAACCAAGTCCTTCGGCAGCACGCTCGTCGGCATCGCATCAGACATGGGGCTGCTCGACATAGACGACCCGGTTTCACGGTGGATCGACGTTCCATGGTTCACCATCGACGAGAACGCATCCATACGCCACCTCTTGTCCCAGACATCCGAAAGCGACCCCCCGGGATCAGAATTCAACTACGACAGCGCTTTCGTCATCAACACGCTGTCTCAGATCGTGACCAGGGCTTCGGGCATGCACAGCAAGGAATTCGCGAAGAAATACCTGATGGAGCCCCTCGGCATCGAAGACTACAACTGGGCTACCGACGGATACGGGAACGTATTGTTCGGCCTTGGCCTGACCGCGACATGCAGAGACATAGCGCGGCTCGGACAGCTGTATCTGGACCGCGGAGTCTGGAACAGCGCGAGGGTGGTTTCAGAACAATTCATCGAAGAGGCGGTGACTCCGGCGTTTCCCGAAGCGAACGCGGGGTACGGATTTCTGTGGTGGCTCAACCGGAACGCGGGCGAATGGCACACTGCGCTGGGAATGAACGGCGAAGGCAAGATGATCGAGGGCGCACCGGAGAATTTCTACAACGCGACAGGTCTGTTCGGGCAGCTCATCTACGTGATTCCGGACCTCGATATCGTGGCGGTCACCATGGGGATGACGCTGTATCCGGAAACGCTCATAACCAAGAGAAAGTTCTGGGCCGCGATAGAGCCCTGTCTGCCTGCGGAATGAGGAATATCGGCTGATCTATTGCCCCCTTAAAGTGGGGCAATAGATCAGTATAAGGGATTACTGCCTTTCCTTCTGCAGCTTC
>JAKLIV010000180.1 GCA_022709405.1 Spirochaetota bacterium | reverse complement strand
GCCCAGGACCAGAAAGTTTTCTTTACCGACGAAAACATCAATGATTTTGTCTATCGTCCCGATCTTCCGCCACGGTAAAAATATGTTTTTTTTGAGGGATTTCATTAATTGATTCACCCGGCCGGGCGGTCATCCCAGCTGACCCTGTTTTTGCCTTCAGATTTTGATCGATACAGTCTTTTATCGGTGAGGCCCAGGAGCTCTTCGAGTTCCGTTGCGTCTTCCGGATAGGATGCGAGACCGATGCTGATAGTTACGGTTTTAAAAAATTTTTCATTGATCTGCTTCAAATCGATCGATTCGACACCGGAGCATATCTTTTCAGCGATTTCGCGGGCGGCGCTTTTACCGGTATCGGGTAGAATGATGCTGAACTCGTCCCCGCCGTAACGAGCGAGGATATCCTTCTCGCGGATGTGCGTGCGCATCGAGACGACAAGCGCCCTGATCACCTGATTTGTTTCCTCGTTGGAGCACTTTTCGTCGAAGCGGCTGAAATCGTCGATATCGATCATGATGAACGAAATCGGACTACCGCTGTTCTCGCTTTTACGAAAGAGCTTCTCGATCGCCTCGTCCAGGAACCTCCTGTTGTAAATGCAGGCGATTTCATCCGTGATCGCCCTCTTGCTGGCGCTATCGCCCCATTCCACCATGTTGCCCAGGAAATGGCTTTTCTCCCTCAGGCGCGCCGTTATTATATTGAGCATACGCAGCATTATCTTGGCCGAAATTTCAGGATGGTTCTCGGTGAAATCCTCGAAGATGAGATCGTTCAGCCGCAGAAGATCGGAATCCTCGAGCGCATAGCAGGTAGCCGAGCGCGGCGCGTTTTCGAAAATCGACATGTCGCCGAAGAAATCCCCCGGGCCGAACCTCGCGATATCGAGATGCATGCCGTTGGGAAGGACGGTCCTGCTTGCTATGGACCCGCGCTCCACTATAAACATCTCCCTGCCCCTGTCCCCCTCAAGAAATATCGTCTCGCCCTGCCTGACGGATTTCCTCTTGAGTATCATCATGAATTTTTCCGCTTCGTTCTTATTGAGAAGCGAAAAAACTTCGCTATTGAGCATTCCGTTCACTTCATCCATATGCGCTGCAATCTCCGCCTGATTTCCTGGCTTTCATGGCGTTCTCGTACGCCCGCTCTATCATGGACTGAGCGCTTGTGCATTGACCGGGGAAATGGGAAAGACCGATGCTCAGGCTCACGGTGATCTCGTTCTCGGCCGATATCTCCTCAAGGTCCATGCCCCGTATCGCCTGCCTGATCTCGTCCGATACGCGGACAGCTTCGTTTATATCGGCGTTGGGCAGCAGCGCCGCGAATTCGTCACCCCTGTAGCGGATCCCGTAATCGTGCTCTCGCAATACCGAATACAGAAGAATAGCCATAAGGCGCAGGACCCTGTCGCCCGCCTCATGCCCGTAATTGTCGTTGATGTCCTTGAAATTGTCGGGCTTGATCAGCAGAAAATAGGTCTCTTTTTCGGCGTTCTGGAGCACGTTCTCGAGTTCGTCGTCGAGGAACATCTTGCTGTACAGGCCGGTGAGTTTGTCGGTATGGAGCTGGCGTCTCAACTCGTGGATCCAGGGCGTTTTTTCGGAAATGAGCTCGTTTGTCTGCCTGATCCTGTTGGCGATGAGACCGAGCAGCTTGTGCATGATATGGGCGGCGATGTAGGGATGCATGTTGAGGAATTTTTCGAGCGTCAGCCCGCGGACAGGGAAAACCAGCAAAGCGGATTCTTTTATGCAGATCGCGGTCGCGGAATGTATGGCGTTCCCGAGCAGATCGAGCTCGCCGAAAGAATCCCCCGTGATGAACCTGGCGACATCCATCTGCCTGGAGCCGTCTCCCTCGCGTATGATCATCACCTCTCCATGGATCAGGATGAAGCACTGGCTCGATTGAGTTCCCTGGGTGAAAATAGTCTCCCCGCGGTAGCATTCTCTTGTCTCGCTGTAATCGGCAAGGATGCTGAGCTCGAATTGTTTCAGGTTCGCGAAAAGGTTTGACCTCTTCAGCAGATCGATTTTCTGTCCAATTGAAACTTCAATCATGTTATTTCCCGGCCGAACGGCGTCATCCGGGCAATTATCTCCCCTGGGCCGCGGCAGAAAGTATTCTATGATTCCGATAAAAAATGTAAAGCATATATTTCCATGCAGCAGCGGCGGCACTATTATTTTTTTCAAGTGAACAAAATTTTATTGACTCAAAAATGCGGCATGATCTAAATACTGAAAATTTCCAGAGAGGTATATTATGAAAAGAGTAGGATTTGTCGGTTGGCGCGGCATGGTCGGCTCGGTGCTCATGCAGAGGATGCTTGAAGAAAAGGACTTCAAGGGATATGATCCGCTCTTTTTCACCACCTCCCAGTTAGGCCAGAAAGGCCCCGACATAGGGATGGAGATACCTCCGCTCCAGGACGCTTATGACGTCAAAAAGCTTTCCGGGATGGACATCATAGTCACCTGCCAGGGAGGCGACTACACCACTAAAGTTTACGGCGAACTCAGGAAAACCGGCTGGAACGGCTACTGGATCGACGCGGCGTCGACTCTCAGGATGCAGAAGGACAGCATCATCGTCCTGGATCCGGTCAACCGGGACGTCATCGACAGGGGTCTTTCGGGCGGCATCAAAAATTATATCGGCGGAAACTGCACGGTTTCACTCATGCTGATGGCCCTGGGCGGGCTGTTCCACAGCGATTCCATCGAATGGCTCACTTCGATGACATATCAGGCCGCATCAGGTGCGGGCGCGAACAACATGAGGGAGCTCATTTCCCAGATGTCCTCGATTTCGGTCGCGGCAAAACCCTATATTGACAAGCCTGCCACCGCTATCCTCGAGCTCGACCGGGCGGTCACTTCATGCATACGCGACGAGTCGTTTCCCCGGGACAATTTCGGCGCCCCCCTCGCAGCGAGCCTTATTCCCTGGATCGACAAGCCCATGGAAAACGGCCAGACCCGCGAGGAATGGAAAGGGCTGGTCGAGACCAATAAAATACTCGGGCGTGAAGACAATCCAATACCCATCGACGGTCAGTGCGTCCGTGTCGGCGCCATGCGCTGCCACAGCCAGGGCATTGCCATCAAGCTCAGGAAGAACATTCCCCTTGATGAGATAAGCGGGATGATATCATCAGCAAACGATTGGGCCGAACTCGTACCCAATAACAAGGAAGACACGCTCAAAAAGCTCACACCTGCTTACGCCACCGGGACTCTCAAGGTTCCCATCGGCAGGCTGAGAAAGATGAACCTCGGGCCTGAATATATTACCTGCTTTACCGTTGGCGATCAGCTCCTCTGGGGCGCTGCAGAGCCGGTGAGGCGAATACTGAAAATCGTGCTTCAGTACAAGTAATAGCGACTGTCTGAGACATTCATTCCTGTTGTCATCATTCCCGAGAGCAAAGCGAACCGGGAATCCATATTTATAAGCCATAAGATGGATTCCCGCTTTCGCTGGAATGACTTAAGCCCCATTACAGTTGAGATTCATATACCGCCAGAGCGTATGCCCGTAAAAACGGGTATATTCATCACCATCAAATTCCGAAAAATCATTCACTATTGCTCTGAGCAAATTCACACTGTGCAAATTCAAAATTTTGTCTATCTCAATATTTACGTACACTGTTCGTTATTAACATGAACATTTCAGACTACAGATTCATTTTTTGTTTGATTTTTATTGCATGGCTAAAATAATTGCGTCTGATGACGATGCAATCTAATCAGAGGGAAACACCATGAATAAAATCGCGTTTTTCGACTCTTCCCATGACCTGCCGGAAGAAATCATATCAGCTGCAGGATACATCCCATATAAAATCCTCGGCGACGTGCATGCCTCAAATGAACCGGCGGACCAGTACCTTCAAAACTTTTTCTGCCCCGCGGCCAAAAGCTTTTTCACGGAAGCCCTTCATAAATCCGGCGATTGGAGTGGAATCGTCGTAGCCCAGGGCTGCAACACGACAAACCGTCATTTTGATGTCTGGAAAATGCACATAAAGACCCCATTCCTCTACTGGTTCAATGCTCCGGTTAAAAACGATGAAATCGCACTCGGCTTCATGAAAAAGGAAATCAAGGCTTTCATCGATGCGCTTGAAAGCTTTTTTAAAGTAAAAATCGGGGATGATAAAATCCGCGAATCGATCAGGGTCGCCAATGAGATAAAAAAACTGCTCCAGAAGCTATCCGCCATGCGTTCCACGAAAGACATCCCGAACAGGGACTACCTTCAGGCAATACTCGTTACGCTGCAGCAGAACAGGATGGATGCGGTTGCCAGCCTGGAACAGATTTCCAGAGAATGGTCCGCGCGACCCGCTTTTCCTTCGGGCAAGAAAAAAGCCCTCCTTACGGGAAGCGACGTGAGCTATCCGGAATGGATGGACACCCTCGACAAATGCGACGTAAGGGTCGTCAGGGACGATCTTTCAATCGGTGAACGCTATTTTTCCGGCCTGATTCCAGAAAGCGGCGACCCGATCGAATCCCTGGCCAGGTATTATCTCAATATTCCGCGGCCGGCGACCAAGCCCGGGCTTCGCGGCAGAATTGAATTTCTGAAGAGCATACTCCGAACAACGCCCATTGACGGGATAGTATCCCAGAACCTGAAATTCTGCGAACCGTTCGCATACGACTCGGTTTCGGTCAACAACGCCCTCAAGGAAGACGGTCACAAGCTCATCCACTTCGAAAGGGAATTTACCCCGGTCACCGACCAGCAGATCGTGACCAGGCTCACTGCTTTTACCGAAACGCTATAGGAGGATATAATGAACACCAAGAACACCGCAAACAATGCGAACATCGCAAAGGAGCAGATAAAAGTCGAAGTACTCCCGCACGCAAAGGACCTTAAAAGCGTCATGCTCTACTACCTCATAAAGGGAGAGCTTTACTCGAAGCTGCCCTGGAAAAAAACGGCATGGACCTGCGCCGGATTTCCGGTCGAGTTTCTCTGGGCCTACGACATGTTCCCCCTGCATCCTGAAAACATGTCGACAGTCGCCGCGGCGCGTAAACAGTCCCTCCGGCTGATAGAACACACCGAGGCTATGGGGTATTCGCGCGACCTGTGCTCGTACTGCAAAACCAGCATGGGCGCCTTCGATACCGGAATCAAAACGACCCTCGGCGGCATCGCCAAGCCCGACCTGGTAACGTGCACCAATACCATCTGCGACACGCACTGGAAATGGTTCCAGATCATGGCCGAGAAAATGAACGTGCCATTCTACATGTTCGACATACCCAAATGGGTCAGCGGAACCAGCGAGAAAAAGCTCGAAGAATACATTGATTACGTGGTGGAGCAGTTCCACGACTTCTCTGCGTTCATGGAGCGCAATTTCGGCAAGAAGCTCAACGAGAAAAAAATGAGAAAGACTCTCGCGACTTCGACAGAACTTACGAACCTCTGGCGTGAAATCTATGAATACCGGAAGGCCGTGCCCTCCCCGTACAGCGCAGCCGAAACGTCGGCCTCGTTCTTCCCGCTGGTGGTGCTGCCCGGCAAAAAAATCGGTGTCAAGTTCTACAAGAAGATACTCGGCGACATCCAGATGCGAGTGGCCGAAACGAAAGGCACCCTTCCCGAGGGCAAAGAGCAGTTCAGGCTCCTTTTCGAGGGAATACCGTTCTGGTACCGCATGAGGTTCATGTTCGATCTCGCCAGATACGGGGCGGTCGTCACCTATGAGCCCTATACCTATTCATTCAGCCCGGTGAAGCCTTCGGCCGACGTTCCCTTCGAGCAGGCATTGAGGGCGGTCGCGAAGATCATGATGGACCTTCCCTATAGCTACAACCTCGAAAGAAGGATCGATTATTTCAACAATGCAGTTGACGAATATAAAATCGATGGAGTTATACTGCATGAAAACATGTCATGCAGGCCGTCGAGCACCGGCATGATCGACCTGAAAAACGCCATTCAGAAAGAGAAGAACATTCCTGTCCTGATTCTCCAGTGCGACATGAACGATCCCAGGGCCTTCGCCGAAGGGCCTATCATGACCCGTGTTGAGAGTTTCATCGAGATGATGAGGGAAAACAAGAAAAAACGGGGTTGATTCAGTTGATTGTGCCGCCGCCCGGGGAATCCCCCTGGGCCGCGGGCATGGTCTTGCCGTAATCCTCGAGGCGGCTGTTCACCAGGGATTCGATATCGGCTGCAGTTTGCTCCATCTGTTCAGCGGTCGGATAATGGTCGAATATAAAAACGATGTAGGCGCGGGCCCCCACCTGCGGCGCAATCATCAATCCGAATTCCAGAAAAAAAACGTCCTCGCCGTCCTTCGGAACCTTCCCCAGACGGACGGTGTCGTCTTTCCTGTTCAGAAAGGAGGCTTCCCCCTGGTACAGATTTTCAATCGACCAGTCAGTGATCATTGAATAATCCTTGGCCGCCTCGTCGAGTAGCTCGACAAACGAGCGGATCCCAAGGAATTTGTAATCGTAGTACGGCTTTCCCGCGGATGATGCCATTTTATTCGCAATACCCCATCTGTTCGTACAGGGCCCATTTCCTGTCGACCCAGGTTTGGAGGGAATCGATCCTCTCCTGCGGAATCCCCTTGAAACGGGACTGCGCCCTGATGTATGGCTCGACCGGTTCGCGTTTTTTTCCCTTGGCTATGCGCTGGCTCTGGCCGTAGAATGAGAATACGCCATCAATGATTTCGTACAGGTCGAACATGCCGCATTTAACGGCCATCTCGCCCATCTCGACCGTGTACCTGGGATCGAATCCCCATCCGGGAGGACACGGAACCAGTATGTGTATATATCGGGTCCCTTTCACATCCTTCGCGAACCTGAACTTGTCGTAAAGCTCCAGCGGGTATGAGGGACTCACCGTGGCTATATACGGGACATTGTGCGCGGCCATGATCTGCGGCATGTCTTTCTTGTGCTCGGTTTTACCCATGAGGGTCGTGGTGGTCACCGCACCCAGAGGAGTGCTGCCGGAACGCTGGGTCCCGGTGTTCATGTATCCCTCGTTGTCGTAGCAGACGTAAATGAAGTCCGTATTGCGCTCAGCCGCCCCTGAAAGGGCCTGTATACCGATATCGGAGGTGCCGCCGTCACCGGCCCACCCGACTACCGTTATGTCGTCCTTGCCCAGGGCGCGCAGCGCGGCCTTGATTCCCGACGCGGATGCGGCCGTGGTCTCGAAGGCCGTATTCAGGCACGGGACGAGCATGGACGACACCGGGTACATCCCCTGGAGCACTGTCAGGCAGCTCGCGGGAACGGTCAGTATCGTCTTTTTGCCCAGCGCCTTGAGGCCGTGCCGGTATGCGATCGAAAGGCCGCAGCCCATACAGGCGCGGTTGCCCTGGAGGGCGAATTCCTCTTCGGGGAGGGTCAGCGTTGTCGTTTTAACGGTCATATCAGGTTCCTGTACGTATCGTTTACCATCGCTTGATTCATATCAGGCAGTTGAGCCATTCCTGGTCCTTTCTCCGCGAGCCCTCGGGCTTCGAGCAATACTCGTAACTTCTGGAAAGGGCGTCGTACAATTCGGCGGATTTCACATCCCTGCCGCCGAGGCCGGCGATATAAGAATGCGCGAACACGTTGACTCCGTAATCGAAAAGCGCGGCCTTGAGGTCGGTGCACAGCGCCCCCTCGTATCCGTAACTCACGTCTTTCTCGATCACGGCGACTCCCCTGCACCCGGTTTCGGCTACTGCCCCGGCAATGATCTCTGCCGGGAACGGGCGGTACAGCCGCACGTGTATGATGCCGATTTTCTTTCCTTCGTCGCGCAGGCGGTCCACGGCGTCCATCGCTTCGCTCGCCAGGCTTCCCATGGAAACCATGACAAGATCAGCGTCGTCGCAGCGGTAATGGTCCAGGATGCCGTATTCCCTGCCGAAAAGCCGGCCGAATTCGCGTCCGGCCTTTTCTACCGATTCCGGTGTGCGAAGCAGCGCTTCTTGAAGAAGATACCGCAGTTCGAAATAGCCGTGGCACAGGACGTTCTCGGCATTGAGCCGCGGGTCGGCCAGGGTCACGGGATTTATGTTTCTGGGATCCGCCGGGTCGAGTATCGTGTGGGGAACGTAATCGGGCAGATAGCTTTTCACCGCTGCCGGGTCGGGCACTTCGACCGGCATGTGGGTGTGTGAAAGCACGTATCCGTCATAGCAGACCATCACAGGCACCATCACGTCCTCGGCTATCCTGTAGGCCTGGATGATCGAATC
>JAKLIV010000018.1 GCA_022709405.1 Spirochaetota bacterium | reverse complement strand
TTCATGCTATTAATTCTCCTTTAAAGCCTTTGTTTTATTTTGTTTTTGGTAAATCCATCATAAAACAGGCCCGGAAAATTAATAGCATTTTTCACTCTTTTCTCTTCATCCTATGGGACAGCAGTGATATGAATTTTTTTCGAAAATCAGGGTATAGCCTATTAATGCTATTGAGAAATGCAGCATTTTGATCAATAATATGAGAGTGAGGGCACACCCTCCTCATCGAGCGATCGGTTTATGAATAAAATACAAGTAATCGGCATTTCGGTGATCGCATGCCTGATATTGCTGATATCGGCAGGTCCAAACAGATCATACTGCAAGACGCGAGTCACGGTCAGCGGGCCGTTTACCGACATAGGTATATCCCAGATAGGCAAACAGTTCGACGATATCATCCAGAAGAACGGCGTGCCGATCGCCAATGCATTTGCGATGACTAATATCAGCGGCTATCCGATCGGCGAAGCCACGCTCGGGGTGTTTCCAGCGTTTTTCGTGGGAGTTGCCGCCGGCGCAGGCCTTTCGAACCTGGATTATTTCGATTCGGAAAAAACGGTTTCCCGGGGAGTCGTTCCGGTCGGCGGAATCAATCCGGTCCTGTATTTCGGGCTCGGGTTAAGCAAGGATTTCGATTTTATCGGAAAAGTGTTCGTATACAGCGACGATTTCTACCTTCCGGAATTCAAATACGAATCCGCCAGGTTATCGGCTTTGAGTTTTTACTCTTTCGGGGCAAGAGCGCGGTATTGTTTTTTAAAGGAAAAAAAGATAATTCCGGGCCTTCTGAAATTCGGGGGGATGAATGTCAGTCTGGGGGTTGATTTTCTCTATGGCATCATCGGTTTCGAAGGGCGGCAGTCGTATCCGCTCGAATCAGTTGAAGTCGACACGGGAACGGGCCCCATGGTGGTTGACCTTGATTTCGAGCCGGATTACACGGCCAATCTTGAATGGTACATAATCTCCCTTACACCGCAGATCGCGGCATACGTAAACATTCTGTGGGTTTTCAATGTATACCTCGGATTCGCGTTTCCCATCAATTTCGGATCGTTTAACGTCAATATCGACGGCAAGGGCGAGGTCACGACCGATACCGCGGGCTATACCGGTCCCGATCCGGTTGGTTCGGTATCAATTAAAACCAGCAATGAATACGCTCCCATGGTCGTGATACCGGCGCTGGTTATCGGCCTGGAACTCGCTATCTGGAAGATTTATCTCTCGTTTGAAACCAATGTCAATCTCATAAACCGGGAAGATATCAATATGCAGCTGGCTTTCCGGATTCAGATTTAACCGGTTTCGGTTCGGCAACAGCCCACGGTCCCGCTGAGTAACTTGTCCGGATCGGTTTTATCATACTAATATTAAAAATACATTTGACATCGCCAAAATCCTGCGGCATTGATGTTCATTTTATTCACAGACCTTTTTTTTCTGAACAGTATTCTTGATTTGTGAGAATTAATTGGAAAAAAACTCATGTGGAAACCGGTTTCGGTTTTCCGGGGTATTTATCTTGTAAAAAATAAATTGGAGTAGACTTTATGAAAAAAAGTATCGCTTTGGCTCTTTCTGTTCTATGCTTGGCGGTTTTTTCCTTCGGCTGCAAAGGGAAAAATGATGTGGTGGCCACTTATAAATCGGGCAAAGTCACGCGCGGGCAGTTTTATGACTGGCTTGACGCCAACCGCTTTCCAAAAGAAACAATACTCAAGAAAAAGGCCCAGCAAAGCAGCAAGATCAAAAAAATGGTCCTTGACATGCTGATAGCTGAAGAAGCCAGAAAGGCCGGATATGATAAAACTGAAGATTATGTATTCCTGTTCGAGCTGCTCAAGGCGAACTATTATGCGGGCTACTTAAAGAAAAAAATGAGCGAAGACGCATCATTTAAGGAAGAAATCGCGAAAGTCAGCATGATAAAACTCTATGTCAAAGACTATAAGATAGAAAAAAACAGACGGGTCAAACTTTCGGATGCGGAGGTTAAAAAAGCCATTGCCGACAAAACCGATAAAGCGAAAAAGATCATTGCCGATCTCGGGAAGGGCGTTGCGTTTTCGGAACTCGCGAAAAACCAGTCCGACGATTATTCAAAGAAGGACGGCGGGGATATCGGATATATCAGCAAGGACATGAAGGGCCCTGAGTTTTCTGCCGCGGCTTTTTCACTGAAAAAAGGTGAATATACCAAGGAGCCGGTAATAATCGACAACAGCATTTATGTCATCAAGCTTGAAGACAAGCAGGTTGTGACTGAGGATGACCTCGAAGACGTGATTGAGGATAAAAACAAGGCCCAGAGGATGCTGCGTTCAATTCAGAGAAATAAATCGAAAGGGATCGAGCTCGAACTGGCGAAAGCTTCCGATGTTGAACAGCATTATGACATGATTTCGAGCAGAAATCCGTCGACATTGCTTTATAAAATCGGCAAAGAGGAATATAAGGTCGCTGATCTGAATAAGCTGATCGCCTATATCGAGAAAAAAAGAAAATCGAGCTTTCATAAAACGGCCATCGATGACAATATGAAAAAACAGATGCTGCAGAAGCTTTTTAATGAAAGGCTCCTGTATCGCGAAGCGATCAAGCGTCAACTGGACAAGGACCCTGATTTCATGAAAAGCTGGGAGGTTTTCACAACGACTTCCCTTGCAGGGGCGTATAAAAACGAGGTCGTGCTGAAGGATGTGGCCATTACTCCCCAGGAAATAAGGGATGAATACGAGAAAAACAAGGACCGGCTCTATACCAGAAAGAAAAAAGTCGGCGGAAAGATGGTCAAGACTGTAATGCCTTTCAGCGAGGTCAAAGAGCGCATACAATACATTCTGCAGAACAAGAAGAAATCAGAGAAAAAGAACAGCTGGGAAGAGGCCCTTCTTAAAGATAACGGTTTTACCGTCATCGAAAAGGAACTTGAAGGCGAATAAGAGTTTTCCGGTTTTGATAATCAAAAAAAGAATAAAAGCCCCGGTCCTGTGCCGGGGCTTTGCGTATTAATTAATGGTTTCGTTGGAGGCGCGTTCAAAATCGGTGAGGACCAGGCTCTTCTTCTCGCCGTCAATTGTTATTTCATTGAGGTTTTCGACATCAAGTCCCAATTCTTTCGCGGAGTTTATATAAAAATTGATAACGCTGCCGATCCTTCGAATCGCTTCATCTTTGTCTGATCCATAGCAATTGATGTCAAGCTCCGGGCAGTTGGCGATTATTTCATTTTCATTTTGGATCAGCTTGACCGAAATTTTCATCAATTTTCCTCAATTTTCCAGTTTAAATGGCGGAGTGCTCGCGCCTGCTATATTATTATCGTCAGCAAGGTGAAAATGCTTGATTGCAGGCATATGTTCTCTATTAATATTCGCAAACATGAAAAGGACTTGACGACAAAAGAGCTAAATATCCAATAAAAGAAATTTTATCACAGAATCATTGAAGTGGCAAAAAAAAATACATCAAGGGTCGTTGTTGCCAATATCACCATCGGACTCCAGCTTGCAATGACGGTATTGATTTTCGTTTATGGCGGGCACAGGCTGGATGAGCATTATGATAAATCGCCGCTTTTTATATCGATCGGTGCGGTTATCGGGATGAGCCTCGGGTTTTATCATCTCATCAAGGACCTGCACAGGGAAAGCGAACGGGAGAAAAAAAGGGATACGGATACAAGAAAAAAAGTCAGATGGATGTGAAAAAAAAATCCCCCATAGTTGAAAATTATTTGATTAATAAAAGGTATCATTTAAGATTGGTTACAGGAAAAATAAGATATTGAAGTTTAAATATAAATCGCGTTAAAAGTTGTACATAAATGATATTTTCAGGGGACATAGCATGATTGGTTTAATGCAATTTTTCAATTCTTATGTGACTTCTGGCCATGGTGGCGGCGGAGAAAAGGAAACGATGTATGATGTTGTAATGCATCACCTTTGCGACCATGTTTTAACGGGCGGTTTCATTGGTAAAATAAATGAAACCTATCTGAATGAAAAGCTTTTCGGCATTTTTGACATGAGAATAACCAAGTGGGTTCTCATGCTGTGGATAGCCTTCTTCATCATGATGCTTGTTTTCATTCCTCTCGGCAGAAAAATCAAAAAAGCGAAATCCGGTTCAAAGTCGAGGTGGGTCAACATGTGGGAGGCCCTGATCGGGTTTGTCCATGACGAGGTCGTTGAACCTAATTTCGATCATAAGTATATAAAAACTGCAATGCCGTATTTTTTGACGGTTTTTTTCTATATTTTGTTCTGTAACTTCGCTGGCCTTGTTCCCGGGGCGTCAACTGCTACAGGAAATTTAGGAGTAACTCTCGGCCTTGCGATATTTACATTGTTTTTCATGATCTTTATCGGAACCGTGAAACAGGGGCCTCTGTGGATATTCAAGGGTATCGTCCCTCACGGGATTCCATTTGTAATGTACTTCCTGCTCTGGCCAATCGAGATTGCCGGTCTCATCATCAAGCCTTTTGCGCTTACCGTTCGTCTTTTCGCTAACATGACGGCGGGACATATCGTTATAATAATATTCATTTATCTGGTCATGATGTTCCAGAATCTCTGGGTAGGCATCGGTTCCGTAACGGGTTCGCTGATGATTTATCTGCTTGAACTCCTGGTCGCCTTTATCCAGGCTTATATTTTTACGACTCTGTCGGCAATGTTTATCGGCCAGTCAATGCATGCGCACTGATTGGGTTTGTCTGTGATATTTTAAGGTTGAATTAAGCGGTATTTCGATACGTTTAATTATAAAGGTGCTCAAAAATAAAAAACAATATTTAAAAATGTTCTTTAAAATTAATTCTTACATGGGTAAATTAAATTAAAGAACAAATTTAACAATCTTTAGGAGGATTCGATGGAATATTTAGGTCTTTCGTATCTCGGAGCAGGTTTTGGTGCTGGTCTGGTCGTATTGGGAGCAGCTCTTGGTATCGGCCGTTTGGCAGCTGGTGCACTCGAAGGTATGGCTCGTCAGCCGGAACTGAGCGGTGACCTGAGAACTGCAATGATCATTGCTGCAGCTCTGATCGAAGGTTTCACGTTCTTTGCGCTGGTTATTACTTTCATGCTCGCAACACAAACGCCAAAAGCGATTCCTGCATCGGCGGTTGCTCCTGTTGCTCCTGCGGCAGAAGAAGTAAAATAATTTTATAGGTTGATTAAAGGTTAGCTATGGCTGTAATAAAAGAAGGTTTACTCAAGGTTGATCCAGGGCTATTCCTGTGGACAGTCATCACATTTGCTGTTTTGGTATTGCTCCTCTGGAAAACTGCCTGGAGGCCTATTGTTGATGCACTTGATGCGAGAGCGGAAAAGGTCCGCGGCGACATTGAGAATGCCGAGAATGCGCGCGTAGAAGCTGAAAAGGTTCTTTCCGTGCACAGGCAAGAAATGGCAAAAGCCAAGGATGATGCTGCTGATATTATTGCCAAAGGCAGAGAAGAAGCAGAGAAGATGAAGAATGAAATTGTTGAAAAAGCCAACAAAGAGGCTTCAACGATAGTGGATAGAGCGCGCAAGGAAATCGACCTTGCAAAGGAAAATGCCCTGTCTGATATCAAAAACGAAGTTGTTCTTCTTTCTACAGAAATAGCTTCTAAAATAATCAGCAAAAACATTAATCCTGACGACCAAAAAGCACTTGTACAAGAAGCGCTTAATAAAATGAGGACAGTTCAGTAATACTGAACTGTCCTCAAACTACACTTTTAAGATAAGGGTTAAGAAAGTGGCTGTAAATGATATAGCTCGTGTATATGCTGCGTCTCTAGTGGAAATAGGCCGTGAAAAAAATATCCTGCCGCAACTTGAGGAAGAGGTCGGGTTTGTTTCAGGACTTATTACAGGAGACAGGGATTTCCGCCAGTTTATAACTTCTCCGAGTTTTTCAATCGAACGGAAAAAGGATTTTATAAAGAAGGTGTTTCAGGGTAATCTCTCCGACGAATTTATTAATTTTCTTTATGTACTCATCGATAACGAACGTCAATCAGCCCTTCCAGACATCAAGGACGCCATTACCGCATTGATTGATGATGCAAACAACAGGCTCCGCGTAACAATAATTACCCCCCAGGGCTGTGACAAAGCAACTGCTGACAAAATTACTTCTGAATTGAAAGCCAAGTATAAAAAAGAAATCATTTTACGTGAAGTAGTGAAAAGCGAGATACTCGGTGGAATAATCATTAAAATCGGTGATCTGGTAATTGATGGATCTTTAGCAAAAGATCTTAAAAATATTAATAAGAATCTTATAACAAGTAAAGTCAGGAGTGAAGCGGCTTATGAAGATTAAAACTGAAGAGATAAAATCAATTATAAAAAGACAGATCGAAGGTTACAAATCCGAGCTGGATTTAAGCGAAGTCGGAACTGTCGTTATGGTTGGTGATGGTATTGCCCGCATCCACGGACTGAGCAACGCAATGGCTGGTGAAATGCTTGAATTCGAAAACGGAGTTCAGGGCATGGTTCTCAACCTGGAAGAAGATTCCATCGGTTGTGCAATACTCGGGGATTATCTCGAGATCCAGGAAGGCGATTCAGTAAAGAGGCTCAATACCGTTCTTGCCGTTCCGGTCGGCGACGCCATGCTGGGACGCGTAGTGACTCCCCTGGGTGTTCCCATTGACAACAAGGGACCGATCAATACTGACAAGATGAGACCTGTTGAGTTTAAAGCACCAGGTATTGCGAAAAGGCAGCCGGTTAAAGAGCCCCTGCAGACCGGTATGAAAGCCGTCGACTCGATGACTCCGATCGGAAGGGGGCAGCGCGAACTAATCATCGGAGACCGTAAAACCGGTAAAACTGCAATAGCGATCGATACGATCATAAACCAGAAAGGAAAGAATGTTATTTGCGTTTATGTCGCTGTCGGTCAGAAGGCTTCAACCGTTGCAGCAGTTGTTGAGAGGCTCGTTGAGCATGGCGCTATGGATTATACAATAGTTGTTGCCGCTAATGCTTCCGACCCCGCTCCCCTTCAATATATCGCACCGTATGCCGGATGCGCAATGGCTGAATACTACATGTATGAAAAAGGCGGGCACACTCTTTGCGTATATGATGACCTTTCCAAACAGGCCAATGCGTACCGCGAAATGTCTCTGTTGCTGAGGCGTCCTCCCGGACGTGAAGCTTATCCTGGAGACATTTTTTACTGTCACTCAAGGCTCCTTGAAAGATCGGCAAAACTTTCCGAGAAAATGGGCGGGGGTAGCCTGACAGCGCTTCCGATCATTGAGACACAGGAAGGTGAGGTTTCAGCCTATATTCCGACAAACGTTATTTCGATCACTGACGGCCAGATTTATCTGCTGCCCAACCTGTTCGCTTCCGGTATCCGTCCCGCTGTAGACGTCGGTATATCGGTATCGCGAGTCGGAGGTAATGCGCAGATCAAGGCCATGAAAAAATATGCCGGTTCGCTTCGTCTGGACCTCGCTCAGTTCCGCGAACTCGAAGCTTTCGCCCAGATGGGTACGGAGCTCGATGCAGCGACCCAGAAACAGCTGGATCGCGGTATGAGGCTCGTTGAGGTTCTTAAACAGGGACAGTATGTTCCGATGGATGTCGCCGAGCAGGTTGCTATAATCTTTGCGGCAACACAGGGATATCTCGATCAGGTTCCCGTGGAAAACGTAAAGGAATTTGAAGCTAAGCTGCTCAAACATCTGAAAGATAAAAATAGCAAGATTCTTGATGACATAAGGGCCACAGGCGTTATCGGGGCCGAAGAGGAATTGAGGAATTCCATCAAGAAATATGTAGAAGAGTATCTTTCCGGCTTAAAATAAAAAATTGAAAGAAGGTTAGAGCCGTGGCTAATCAAAGGGACATTAAAAATAGAATTAGTTCTATTAAGAATACAAGAAAGATTACCAGTACGATGGAAATGGTTTCCACTGCAAAGATGAAAAAGATGCAGCAGAGACTTGAAATGTCGATGCCGGCAAATTTGAAAATCAACGAAATCATTTCCAATCTGATGGGTACTGGCGTTGCAGCACTGGAACACCCCCTTTTCCGTGAAGTGGCTGATCCTTCAAGGATACTGATACTGACAATTACCGGAAACAGGGGCCTTTGCGGCAGCTTCAACTCGAACGTAATCGACAACAGCGTGAATTTTCGGGACAAATTGGTCGATGAAGGCAAGGATGTTCTGAATTATGTAATCGGCAAAAAGGGAATCAATTATTTCAAATTCATCAACGTGCCGGTTTATAAATCGATTCCGAATCCTGAAGACAAGATGAATTCCGATTCAGCTGCGAAGCTGAGCGACGAGTTGAGAGAGCTTTTTTTAACTGGCGAAGTACACGAGGTCTACATTTCGTATACGAAAGTGGTCAGTTCGACATCTCAGCAGCCGGAGATTATCCGTTTGCTCCCGATTTCTCCCGATTCCTATTCGGGAAAAGATCCGGTGAAAGAAACGGAGATAACGGAATATATTTATGAACCAAGCGTGGGACGAGTATTTTTTTACCTTTTACCGCTTTATCTGAGGATAAAAATATTCTCCTGCTTTTTGGAGTCTGCATTTTCGGAACAGTTTGCGCGGCGCGTTGCAATGAAGAACGCCACAGACGCTTCCGATGATATGATCAGAGGCCTTACCATCAGCTACAACAGAGCGCGTCAGGCCAAGATTACGAATGAAATTGCTGAGATTGTCGGCGGAGCGGCAGCTCTTGGTTAAAATGACAATTCGATATAATTCATAAAGCAAGGAGTCAACTATGAGTCAAAATGTTGGAAAAGTCGTTCAGGTTATCGGATCAACACTTGACGCTGAATTTCCTGAGGGCAATTTACCGGAAATCTATAACGCTCTTGAACTTGAAATAGAAGTCATGGGCAATAAATTGAAACTCGTCTGCGAAGTCCAGCAGCACCTGGGCGGAAACAGGGTCCGCGCGGTTGCGCTCGAAAGCACCGACGGTATCAGCAGAGGCGCCAAAATAGTCGATACCGGTGCACCGATATCGGTTCCGGTTGGCGAGGAAACTCTTGGAAGGATTTTCAACCTTCTCGGCGAAGCCGTTGACGAAAAAGGTCCGGTTGCAGCAAAAGAGAAAAGGGCAATCCATCAACAGCCACCCAAATTCGAACAACTCGAGCCGAAATCGGAAATTTTCGAAACAGGCATCAAGGTTATCGACCTTCTCGCTCCCTACATCAAGGGCGGAAAAACCGGTCTGTTCGGCGGCGCGGGTGTCGGCAAGACGGTCGTTATTATGGAACTGATCAACAACGTTGCTCAGCAGCACGGCGGTTATTCCGTATTCGCTGGTGTTGGCGAAAGAACAAGGGAAGGAAACGACCTCTGGCTTGAAATGCAGGAGTCGGGTGTTATCACCAAAGCATGCCTTGTTTACGGACAAATGAATGAGCCCCCCGGAGCGCGCCTCAGGGTCGCACTTACGGCTCTGACAATGTGTGAATATTTCCGTGACATGTCTGGAAGGGACGTTCTTCTTTTCGTTGACAATATATTCCGTTTCTCACAGGCAGGATCTGAGGTATCAGCTCTTCTCGGAAGGATGCCGTCCGCTGTTGGTTACCAGCCCACTCTCGCAAGTGAAATGGGCCAGCTGCAGGAAAGGATCACCTCGACGAAAACCGGTTCAATCACGTCGGTGCAGGCCATTTATGTTCCTGCTGACGACTTGACAGACCCTGCGCCGGCAACGGCTTTCATCCACCTCGACGCCCAGACGGTTCTTTCACGTGGTATCGCGGAAAAAGGGATTTATCCCGCTGTTGACCCGATCGATTCCTCCTCTCGTCTCCTCTCTCCGGAGCTTGTAGGACAGGAACATTATTCTGTAGCTATGGAAGTAAAAAGGATTCTTCAGAGATACAAAGACCTCCAGGACATCATCGCGATTCTTGGTATGGACGAGCTCGCTGAAGAAGACAAGCTTCTCGTGCAGAGGGCAAGAAAAATCGAGCGCTTCCTCTCTCAGCCGTTCTTCGTGGCCGAGCAGTTTACCGGTATGGCCGGGAAATATGTAAAACTCGAAGAGACAATCAAGAGTTTTAAAGAGCTCATCGACGGCAAATACGATGACCTTCCTGAACAGGCTTTTTATATGGTCGGCGGGATCGAAGAAGCCGTGGAAAAAGCGAAGAAATTACAATCAGCAGGTGATTCGAAATGATTAGAAAGATTGACTGCAGTATACTGACTCCTGAAAAGACCCTATATGAGGGTTCAGTAGGATTTGCAGTTGTTCAGGCGCATAATGGTGAAATGGGTTTTCTGTACAATCACGCTCCTCTGGTTTCAGAATTGGGAATCGGCGAGATCAGGCTTCGTGACGAGAACAAGACCGATTATCTTGTAATAGAAGGCGGTATAGTTGAAATACGCCAGAACAAAATGATCATTCTTGCAGAAAACGCTTATACCAAAGATGAGTTGAATACTGCAGAAATCGAAAAAAGATTGAAAGAGATTGATGATATGCAATTCGCCCCCTTTTCCAAAGAGAAATATTTGGTTAAGATCGAAGAGCAGAAACTCAAAGCACGCCTTAAAGTTGCAATGAGATAAATTTAGCTTAAACACGAAAATGCCAGGGGGATGCGCGGTATGCGCATCCCCTTTTTTATTATTTTAAAAATTGCTTTATACCGATAATTAAGTGATATTATAGCTGTAAAAATCGCATTTTTACTGCTCGGTACCGGGATTTTAATGTACCGAATAATGGTTGATATTTTTATCCGGTATTATAATCAATTTGTGAAATGGAAGAACTCAAGGAACAACGCTACGAAGAAATAGCCGAAATACCCGAGAAGGTTTCGGCGCAAAACACAATTGATTCCGATAACGATACGCCTGTTTCCGATGGTGATAAAGACGGAAATTTCGAGGAATTGACCGCCTCAATAGAGCGGAAGGCCTCTCCAACGGTTATTGAGGATGATTATCGGGACAATGCGCCGGGCAGGCCGGAACGGAAGAGCGGCAATTTGAACATCAGCTCTGCAATAAAGGAAAAAATTCCGGACGATTTTAATCTTGAAGACATCGGGGCAATCGATCTCCAGGAAGCTGAAAAGATCGCCAATGAGAATATTCTGGTACTCACAGAAGAAGACCTGATTGAGGGCCTCGATGATTTCGAACTCGTACCGCTGTCGGATGATGATCAGAAAGAAGAATTAGCAGCGCCGAAAAGAGAAATCACCCGCAAAGCTCCTGAAAAACATGTAATAAAAGAAAAGGTAAAAGAACGCGTTGTAAAACCGGAAACAGTCAAATTTGAAGATTCCAGCCGATCTGCAGATGAATATGATGTCGAAATAAGCGAAGCGCCGGGTTCAGCTGCCAAATCGGAATCAACTGCTGAAATAAGTGAAGGGGATATTGAAACCGCCGATGTCATAAACCTCAATGATCTTTTTGACAGCGATAAAGCTTCCATAAAAACGAGCGGGACCAGGACAAGATCTGATTTACGCAGAACGGAGCAGCCGACTTCATTGAGTAAAAGCGCATTGAGGTCGTCGCTTGATCGTCAGCAGAGAGCGGCTGCCGGGACAGAGGATGAAAGGCAGGAACAGGTCCGGATGGAGACGCTGCCTGATCAGTTTAAAGCGCTTGAGACGTCACGCCGAGATGTACTGTTCATCGATGACAGCAGGGTCATCAAGGAAAAGATAGATTCGAACAGAATATTTGAAGAAAATGAACTCGAAAAAATTACAAGCGACATCATTGAAGTCATAGAGGGAAAGACAAAGCTATACCGGGAAGCCGATGTAGACGAAGACAAGGAACTCGTAGCGCATATGCTTACCGGTATCGCGCCTGTTTTTGAGGATCTGCTCCTTGAATTTGAGGATGAATACAAGTATATCGACGAGGAAATAGATTTCATACATACAATTTTGACGCAGGATGATTACTCGGATTATATCCGATACATCGATGAATATCACGGGATAAAGAGCAAAAAGGAAGTATCAACTGCGATAGATCTCGTAGGTCTTACAAGGGATGAGGTCGGCGGCGTCGAAGAGAAGCTTTTCAGCGAGGAATACAAGGACGTCAATCTTTATGAGATTTTTGATTTTTTCAAGAGGGATTATTCCGGTCCCGGTAGGGCGTCCATAAGGAAAGACTGCACCTATATTCTACCCACTGCGGAAAGCCTGCTGCCTGAAGAAAAAATATCGATCGAATCGGACATCTCTTCAGGCTCTGCGCTCATTTTCGAAGAGGACATCGACGATATCCGCGAATTGTTCGTAAAGACCGCTGGGGCTGAGAAAGCCCAGAAGGTGAAGGTCATCGACGAAGTATTTGACATAACCGACCAGGTGGTTATAATAGATGACGAACTGGATATTGACCGCTTCGCCAAACAGTTTCCCTCCAAACGGCCCAATGATGTCAAGAAACTGTTGAAATATCTTGACGGGCTTTTCGAAAAACTTCCCAGGGAAACACTGAAAAAATTTATCGATTCCGAGTATTTCGATTTATACATCAAAGTACTGACAGAACTGGGTGTCTGAAAATGGGATTACTTGAAAAAGCTCTTCAATTCAAGAACGAGTTGAACAACCGCGGCAAGGAAACACTGATCGATAAAATAATCGGACCGGCGGAAACCGGTATGCTCAAAGATACAGCAAGCGAAATAAAAGAAAACCGAATAGATGGCGAAACGAGGCCGGATCGCGGGGATACTCAGAATGCTGATGGGGAGCCCATCGTTTATCTCGATGATGAAGAACTCAAAGAGGTTGACCGGAAATCACGGGCTTTCGATGAGGATTCAGGGCTGCTGGCTGAAGAAATTTCCGCCGGTACGAAAAAAAACGCCATTGCCGAAAGGAAGACGCCCGAATCGGACGAAAGGGATTACGATATCCCAGACATTGATATTGACGAAACTGACAGAGAAGATGTCATAATCCCAAAATCGCCAAAATTGCGGGGTGAATTTTCAGGAGGGGAAACTGACGCGTCAGACGAAAGCCTTTTCAAGGGAATATTTTCAGATTATATGACACTTGTTGAAAATTACAGGGAGCTTTCGAAAACAGAGACGATTGAATCTTTTTTCGAGGCTCTTTCATTCATCATCATGGGCCAGATAGGAGTATCCTCCTCGTCGCTGCTGCTGCAGGACATGGATAATCCAGACAAATGGCGGATTGCCGAATCAAGGGGAATAACAATTGAAGAGGCTGATCTGGATTTCAGCATATACAGCGGGATTCTGGCAAAGGTTGACCACCATCGTGAAATCATCGATATCGACAGTTTCAAGGACGATGAGACCCTGACCGATGATTTTTATAAATACATATCGATCGATGCAAGGCTCCTCATCCCCCTCGTATACAGGGAAGAGCTTGCAGGCGTGGTCACAATCGGCGACAAGATCACGTCTGAACTATATTCAGACGAGGAGAAGGACTATCTTTACGCTCTGGGAGATTTCGCTGCAAGCCGGCTGTGCTCGATCCTGCAACTCAACAGGAATGCGCGAGAGAACGACTCACTCGAAAAAACTATCAATTACGCACGTGATCTCGAAAATATCTACGAAAACATCGGCGTTAGACCCGATGAAGAGAACATCAAACAGGTCATCCGTTCGGAGCTCAGGAGCCTCGGTGTCGAGTGTTTCGGTATATTCATGCGATCTCCGAATTTTGACAGATATTTACCGGTGATCTACGAAAGGGAAGATTACCTTCTTTATGGCGAGCTTGATTTCAGCATAAAGTCGAAATCCCATTTTTTAAGCTTCATGCAGGAAGGGGAATCTCCTCTTTTAATCGAGGACATCGCTCATTCCCGAATCCTCTCGGAAGCTTTTAACGAAAACCAGATGTCGCATTTTTCGATAGCAAGGCTGTATCCTTTCAGACTTGGAGGAGAAATCCCCGGTTTTATCATGGTGAACAGGGTCGCCGATATGCAGAGGATCCATGAAATAGATTTCAAGATGAAGAGGCTCTCTTCGCATATTTTTCCTTTGATGATCAGCATTGAAAACCAGAGCATCAAAAGCAGGAAATATATCGACAATGTCGAGGTAATCTATAAAAAAATCGACGATGAAATAATCAACGCCAGAAATCTCGGCATTCCGCTGACCCTCATCCTCTTTTCGATCAAGAACTACAAGCGCTATTACAATCTATATGGCGTCGATGAAGCAAAAAAACTCCTCGAGCAATTTGAAAAAACGGTGAGAATCCGCCTTTCAGACGGCGATTTCTGCGTCCGCTATGACAGGCACAAGGTCCTGCTCGTGCTTCCGGGCAAGGACAAAAAATTCGCAGTCCCGCTGGCGAACGCGATAAGAAACGAGATTGTCCAGGGTTTCCGCAAAAAGGAAATCCAGCTGCTGCTCACCTTTTTGACTGCCGAATTTCCTGATGACGGCAATAACGTATACAGTCTGATGGACGCGATTGACTGAGCGGATTATCGCCGGCTCACGGCCGATTAAGAGAAAGTAGCACAACCATGTTCAGATTTCCCGATGATTACAACCGCCTTGAGGCGGGCCAATATGATGTGGGGTTGAGCGAAGAAACGATAAGCAAAATCCTGGCGGGCGCTTTTGCGAATGTCAAAAGGGAATACCTGTACGCGAGCTTACCTCGTCACGCGATCCAGCTTGGAGGCTGTTTTGTTTCGAAACGACTGATAACGGCTTCATTTTTTCAGGTGTTTGTCGGCGAGACGGGTTTCGTAACGGACGCCGAAAAAGAAGGCTGGGGATGGACGTGGGATGCCGGATGGAAAAAGAGAAATGGGCTGAACTGGAAAACGCCGTTCGGGAGCGGACTTGACAGGATATACTTCGACAAATCCGGAATAGTACCAGTCATGCAGACAAGCTGGAACGATGCGCGGGCTTTTTGTGAATGGATGACCCGGAAGAGCGGCAGAGGATTCAGGCTCCCTTCTGAAGCTGAATGGGAGACATGGGCCGCTGGAAATCCGTCCGGAATCGCGTCGAACGAATCGATATATGCCGAAGATGCAGGCGATTATCTGGACCGGATTATAAAAATATGCCGCGAAAGTTCTGATGAATGCCCGAGGGGAGTGATGTGGGAATGGACGCAGGACTGGTATGACAGTTATCCCGGAGGAATGGCAAACCGCGATTTCGGGACAACATACAAGGTTTTAAGGGGCGGTTCGCTGATGAGCGATGAGATCCAGAAGCTTGGAGAATACCGGTTCAGGCGATGCCCGACGGCGAGGAGCCCTTTTTATGGTTTTAGAATATGCGCAGACGCGTTATGACAAGAACTGTTCGCGTTTACCGGAAGATGAAATTCAAATATAAACCACGGCGGAATTATTGTACTGGACTTTTTAATATTTTATGTATCAAATTAATTTAAGAGCCTGAAAGGTGTGGGGTTTTAAAAATGTCTGATCATAGAAAAGATTCGGGCGAACCGGTTCATTCGGTCGCTCTTGAACAGGCAATCGATTCGGCGAATATCGGAGTCTGTCTGTGCGATGAAAAAGGGATAATTGAAAAAATCAATTTAACGGCGTCAGAAATTCTCTCGGCGAAGCTGGATGCCGGAAAAGCCGCTTTTGCAGGGGAAAACATCTCCGATATCGACCCGGGCATCGGCGCTGCGGCAAAAAAATCAGGCGAAATTGAGGGCCCGGCAGTTCACGAGTTTTCGATAACAAAAGCGGACGGTTCACTTGTCTGGATATCCTGCGAAGCCCGTTGCGGTGAAACGGCCGAGAGAAAAAAGATAGTCATTATTTTTCTTCAGGACATCAGCCAGCATAAACAATGCGAAATACAGCTTCAGAGATCCCAGAAAAAGCTCGCATCGATCGTAGATACGATACCCGATATCGTCTACAGGGTCGACCCGAAGGGCGTCATCACCTTCATAAACAACGCGGTACATGAATACGGATACGAGCCCGATGAATTGATCGGCACAAATTTTATTGATCTGGTCCATCCCGATGACAGGGGAAAGGCCCTGCATCGCATCAATGAGAGAAGAACCGGGGAGAGAAAGACACGATGCTTCGAAGTCAGGATGTTTACAAAGAAAAAGGAAATCGTGTCGTTCGAGCTCAAAGACAATAGCGTTCAAGGCGACCAGGTGTTCCAGATAAATTCCGAAGGAATCTATCTTTCATGTGAAAATGACACGCGTTTTTTTATCGGCACACAGGGAGTCGCGCGCGACATAACGAAAAGAAAGCATATCGAAAACGAACTCTTCGAGAATAAGGAAAGATGGATTTCGATTTTGAACAGCCTTGAAGACGGTTATTACGAGGTTGATCTTGGAGGCAACTTCATTTTTGCCAACAAGGCTTTCTGCGACATCACCGGCCAGGAGTACGATGAAATCATTGGCCTGAATTACAGGAACCTGTTTTCTTATGCGGATGTCGACGTCATTTTCAAGACATTTAACGAGGTCTACAAAACAGGGGAGCAGGCGAAACTCCTCAACTGGGAAATAATCCGCAAAGACGGGAAAAAAAGAAATATCGAGGGATCTGTTTCGCTGGGAAGGGACATCAACGGACAATCGAGGGGATTCAGGGGCATCGTCCGGGATGCAACGGAAAAAATGAAAATCCAGCAGGAGCTTCTAAGGGCAAGAAAGCTTGAGGCGATCGGCATTCTTGCAGGAGGCATAGCGCATGACTACAACAATGCGCTCACGGCAATTATGGGAAACATCTCTCTGGCGAAAATGGAATCAGAGAAAAATCCGCAGCTCATGGACATACTCAATGACGCTGAAAAAGCTTCGATAAAGGTCATGGAACTCACCAAGAGGCTGAGCAGCTTCGCAAAGGGGGGAAGGCCGGTAAAGAAACAGATCGACATGGCGGCCTTTATAAGGGAAACGGTCGATTCCGTTCTGTTTAAATTCACCGGTCGATATGAACTGTCAATCGCGAAAGACATCTGGAATCTTGATATAGATGAAATTCAGATAAGCCATGTCATTGAGAATCTTTTAAACAACGCGGTAGAAGCCGTGGACACGAAAGGCCTCATCCGGGTGACGGCCGCAAATATGACCGTTGAAAAAGAAGAATCGCACCATGAAATCAGCCTGCAACCGGGAAAATATGTGGTGATAACCTTAAGCGACAACGGGCCCGGCATACCGGCCGAAATTATCGGGAATATTTTTGACCCGTATTTTTCAACCAAGGAATTCGCGAGCGGAATGGGCCTGGCCACGAGTTACGCCATAATAAAACGGCACCGGGGATACATAGACGTCAAATCGGATGCCGGAGCGGGAACGACTTTCCATGTGTACCTCCCGCTTCAGGATTGATGCGGGGCTGCTGAATCCGGGACAGAGGTGAATCTCGTATGACAAAGATAAAAAAATTCAAGGTCGTGCCGTATCTTCCTGAAAAGCTCAATCCGCTCATGAAAATCGTGAGAAACATGTGGTGGGTATGGAATTTTGAGGCGATTGAGCTGTTCAAGAGGCTTGACGTCGAGCTGTGGCGGGAGACTCACCAGAATCCTCTCAAGCTCCTCGGCGCCGTATCGCAGAAAACCCTGGATGAAGCTGCGGAAACGGAAAGCTTCATAGCCCATATGCAGAAAGTCGAAAAGGAGCTGGACTGGCACCTGACCAGAAAGACGTGGTTCGATGAGAACCTGTCCGAGATGCACGGCGGTCAGATCGCCTACTTTTCTGCGGAGTTCGGAATTCATGAGAGTCTGCCGATTTATTCGGGAGGTCTGGGAGTGCTTGCGGGCGATCACCTGAAATCGGCAAGCGAGCTCGGTCTGCCGTTCAACGGCGTAGGGCTTTTATACAGGCTGGGATATTTCCAGCAATACCTCAACCTCGACGGCTGGCAGAACGAGCGTTTCCCGGAAACAGATTTCCACAATATCCCGGTTTCTCTGGTCAAAAACGATACGGGCGAGCCCCTGATACTAAGCGTGGAGTTTCCTGGGAGAGAGGTCTACTTCCAGATATGGCAGGTGCTGGTCGGCAAAGCGGTGCTGTATCTCATGGACACCAACATAGACCGTAACAGCGCCGAAGACCGTATGATAACAGACCAGCTCTACGGCGGCGACAACGAGATGCGAATTAAGCAGGAAATGATCCTCGGGATCGGCGGCGTACGGACGCTCAACGCCCTGGGCAAGAATATAACGGTATACCACATTAACGAAGGGCACGCCGCATTTCTTTCACTTGAGCGCATCCGCCTTATGATGGAATCGAGCAGGATTTCTTTCAGGGAGGCAATGCTCTTTGTCACGGCAAGCAACGTCTTCACCACGCACACGCCGGTTCCGGCGGGCAATGACCGGTTCGACCCGGAAATGCTGAGGAAATATTTCGGCCATTACATCGGTAGGCTCGGACTGAACGAAGATGATTTCCTCGCGCTCGGCAGGGAAAATCCCCTTGATAAAAAGGAGACTTTCTGCATGACCGTGCTTGCTATAAAGACCTCGGCGGGATGCAACGGCGTCTCAAGGCTGCACGGGCATGTGTCGAGGAATATGTGGAAAAATATCTGGCCGTCGCTGCCGGTTCATGAAGTTCCAATCGGCCACATCACCAACGGGATACAGATACTTTCATGGACCTCGGACGAAATGATGCGTCTTTTCAACCGTTATCTCGGTCCGCGCTGGATCGACAATCCGGCAGACAACAGCATCTGGAAAAACATCGACGCGATTCCCGACTCCGAACTGTGGCGATGCAGGGAAAGACTGCGCGAGCGCCTTGTCGCGTTCGCCCGAAGGAGGCTCAGGGAGCAGCTGCTCGCGCGCGGTGTTTCGCCGAAGGAGGCGGAACTCGCCAACTCGGTGCTTGACCCCGACGCGCTGACGATCGGGTTCGCCAGAAGGTTCGCGACCTACAAGCGCGCCAACCTGATTCTGAGGGATATCGAAAAATTGACCGCGCTCCTTCATGACCGGGAGAGGCCGATGCAGATAATTTTTTCGGGAAAGGCCCACCCCAGGGACAATATGGGCAAGGAGCTCATCAAACAGATTATTCACATAACGAATGACGAGCGGTTCAGGAACAAGATCGTCTTCCTCGAGGATTACGATATCAATATCGCGAGATATCTTGTCCAGGGCGTGGATGTATGGCTCAACACGCCGATAAGGCCCAAGGAGGCCTCGGGAACGAGCGGCATGAAAGTCCTTCCCAATGGAGGGCTGAACATAAGCGTCCTCGATGGATGGTGGGACGAGGCGTATAACACAAAAAACGGATGGGCCATCGGCAAAGGAGAGGAATACTCCGACCACGGGTACCAGGACGAAGTTGAGAGCTTTTCGCTGTACAATATTCTCGAGAACGAAGTGAAGGACGTGTTCTACAACCGGGGAGTCGACGGTCTGCCCAGGGAATGGCTGTCGATCATCAGGGAGTCGATGAAATCAATCGTCCCCGAATTCAACACCAACAGAATGGTAAAGGATTATACCGAAAAATATTATAAAAGCGCCCACTGCAATTACAAAAAGTTCGGTGAAAATAATTTTGAAAAGTCCCGCAGTATGACGAAATGGAAGGACACTATGCGCGGCAAATGGAAAGGCGTCTACGTGAAGGACATCCTTTTCGACGAGAAGCAGGAAATCACGGTGAGCTCGCGCGTCATCGTGCGTGCCGAAATCGCTCTCGGGAGCCTGTCGCAGAACGACGTCAATGTTGAGCTGTATTTCGGCGCGCTCAACCAGCACCAGGAGATAACCGATGGAGTCGCGATGCCGATGAGGCTGCATTCTGAAACCGCATCCGGTAGTCTCATCTTCGAGGGGCAGATGCTGTGCCTGAGGGCCGGGCAGTTCGGTTTCACCGTGAGGATCATCCCCCATCACGAGTACATGATCAGAAAATTCGATCCCGATCTCGCCATAACCTGGGCCTGAATCCAGGCGGTGAGCGGGTGCATGGCGCCGTGCAGGATCAATTTCTCGAACCCCGGGTTATCGCCGATTTCTGCCTGATTTTCTTTCCGGTGTTTTTTTCGACAAAAAGCGGTTTGCCGCCCTCCGGGTCTTTTTCCGCGTAATACATCGCGGTGGAATGCGTCGAAGGGGATGGAGTGAATATCTGGACCTGCTCGGGCTTGATCCGCAGGTTTTTATCAATGAATTTTTTCAGGGACAGCATGTCGGATTCATCGCAGCCCGGATGGGCCGCAATGAAATAATACGTCAGAAACTGCTTTTTGCCGAGCTTCGCGTTCAGTGAATCGAACAGCCTTTTAAACCGTACGAGAGACTCCGCCGGGGGTTTCTTCATCAGCGCGAGTATTCGTCCGACCGAATGTTCAGGCGCGAGCTTCATCTGGCCCGATACGTGGTGCCTGACGAGCTCTTCGAGATATGGCCTGCCGTAATCCTTGTCCGCAAGTACGAGGTCATGCCTGACGCCGGAATTGACGAAAACTTTCTTCACGCCGGGAAGCTCCCTGAGTCTGCAAAGAAGGGAAATCTGAGCGGCATGGCCGTATGAAAGATTTTTGCATGGCGACGGGTGAAGGCAGCTTTTCGCGGCGCAGTGGACGCCGGACGGGGACTTGCCGCATGACGACATGTACATGTTGGCCGTGGGGCCTCCGACGTCCTGTATCACGCCCCTGAACCCCGGATGGGCCGTCATCCTTTTCGCCTCTTCGATGATGGAATCCTCGCTGCGGGAAACGACCGAACGTCCCTGGTGCACGGCTATCGCGCAGAAGCTGCATTCGCCGTAGCACCCGCGGTGCGTGGTGATGGAAAAATTAATCGTATCGGTCGCCCTGATTTTCCCTTCATTTTCGTGGATGGGATGAGGCATGAGCTCGTAGGGAAGGGCGTAGACTTCGTCAAGCTCCCGCGCGGCAAGGGGGCGCATGGGCGGATTATGGACAAGAAAACGGTCTCCGTGCTTCTGGCACATGCGCTGAGCGTCATGCGCGCCGCAATTTTTATAGAACGCGGCGAACATCTCGATGAACGCGTCCGGATTGCCGCGGACATCTTCGAACGACGGCAGATGAAGACAGTCGGGCGGCGGATTCTTTTCGATATGGCATGTTCCGGGAACGCTCGAGCACTCCTCCCCGGCGCGGAGCCTGCGGGCGAGTTCGGTGACGGCAAGCTCGCCCATGCCGTATACGAGGATGTCGGCCCTTGAATCGAACAGCACGGATCTTCTGACGGCGTTGTCCCATGCGTCGTAATGGGCGATGCGCCTGAGGCTCGCCTCGATTCCTCCGATTACTATCGGCGCGGTCTCTTTGCAATAACGGCGGATGTGGTTGCAGTAGGCGATCAGGGCCCTGTCCGGCCTGCGGTCGTTCACGCCGCCCGGGGTCAGGTCGTCCATCTTTCTTCTTTTACCGGATGCGGTGTAGTTCGAGATCATGGAATCGATTGAACCGGAAGTGACACCCCAGAAAAGCAGCGGCTCGCCGAAACGTAAAATGTCCCGTTCATCCGAAAGGTCAGGCTGGGGAATGATGCCGACCCGGTACCCCCTGCTCATCAGGACATGCCCGATGACCGAGGCCCCGATGAACGGGCTGTCGATGTAGGCGTCGCCCGACACAATGATGACATCGAGGCGGTCCCATCCGAGGGCCCGGGTTTCATCAGCTGTTGCCGGGATGAACAAACCGGAATACCCCTATAGCCTTCCACGCACTTCGTCGTCGATGCGCCTGAAAAAAAGCTCCATGAAGCGGTCACGCTCCTCGGCGATTTTTTTCCCCTCGGCGGTTAGCATTCTGTCCTTGACGAAACGGAGCTTGACGGTGTATTCCCGGAAGGCGGTGTCGTCTTCGCTGTAGGCCCTTGTTTTGTCGTGATCGGCATCGGGATCGTGAAGCTTGGCGCCGACTTCGCCCGAGAAGAGGAACGCCCGGCCGATGCCGACGGCGCCGATGGAATCGAGCTTGTCTGCGTCGTAAAGGATTCTGGCCTCGATGGTCTCGGGTGTTCGGTGCTTCCTGAACCGGTGGGTGAGTATGCATTGCGCGATATGGTCCGCCGCGCTCTTATCGAGCCCGCACGAGAGAAGGAAATCCCGCGCTATCGTGCTGCCGAGCTCGGCGTGACAGACCGAGCCGCCGCTGAGCGCCTCGTCGGGTCGGGCGATGTCATGAAGCAGGGCCGCGACTTTGACAATGAATGGGTCGGCATGCGGTTCGGTTAGAGAGATCCTCTCGGCGAGGTTGACCACGCGGTGGACATGGTCCCATCCGTGGCTCGCATGCAGGGAGGACATCTTTTCCTTCGAAAAGATTACCGATTTTTCTATGATGGCTTGAGGCATGATTCCCATCGACTACTCGATTTTCAGGATGGTGAGGAATGCTTCCTGCGGGACCTCGACTGAACCGATCTGCTTCATCCTTTTTTTGCCTTCTTTCTGCTTCTCAAGCAGCTTTCTCTTCCTGGTGATGTCGCCGCCGTAGCATTTCGCCGTGACGTCTTTTCTGGTCGGTGAAATGTTCTCCCTCGCGATTATCGAGGCGCCGATGGCGGCCTGCAGCGGGATCTTGAACTGGTGCCGCGGTATGATGTCCTTGAGCTTCGTGATGATGTCCTTGCCGCGGACCCGGGATTTGTCCCGGTGCACGATGAATGAAAGCGCGTCAACGGGCTCGCCGTTGACGAGGATGTCGACGCGAACCATGTCTGACGGCCGGAAGTCTTTGAGCTCGTAATCGAATGATGCGTACCCCCGCGAGATCGATTTGAGCTTGTCGTAAAAATTGAAGACTATTTCGGCCAGGGGAAGCTCGTAGTGAAGCTGGACCCTGCGCTGGTCGATGTATTCCATGTTTTTGTGCACGCCCCGGTTTTCGCTCACGAGGGTCATGATATTGCCGACGTAATCGGTAGGCGTGACTATGGTCGCGTCGACAAAAGGCTCCTCGATGAGCTCGACCGTGGAAAGATCGGGCATCTTGACCGGATTGTCGATGGTCATGACGTGTCCGCCGGTCAGCGTTATCCGATACTTGACGCTCGGGGCCGTGGTCACCAGGGCGAGGTCGAACTCGCGCTCGAGGCGCTCCTGGACGATTTCCATGTGCAGCAGGCCGAGGTAGCCGCACCTGAAGCCGAAGCCCAGCGCGAAAGAGTTGTCGGGCTCGAATATGAGGGAGGCGTCGTTGAGCTTCAGCTTGTACAGGGCGTCTTTCAGGTTGTCGTAATCGTCGCTGTACATCGGGTAGAGCCCCGAAAACACCATCGGCTTGACGTCCTTGAAACCGGTAAGCGGCTCCGAGGCCGGGTCCTTTGCGAGGGTCACCGTGTCCCCGATCTTGGTGTCCACCACGGATTTTATCCCAGCTATTATGTATCCCACGTCGCCGGGTATGAGCTCCTTTCGCTTTTCAAGATCGATCCTGAACACGCCGACTTCGGTGACTTCATAGGTGTTGCCGGTGGACATGAACTTGATGACGTCGCCCTTTTTGACGGTGCCGTCGTATATCCGGACCTTGATGACAGCTCCCTGATACTTGTCGAAATATGAGTCGAAAATGAGAGCCTTGAGCCTGGCGCTGTCATCGCCTTTGGGAGGCGGAATGAATTCGATTATGCGTTCGAGAAGGTCGGCGACCCCAACGCCGGTTTTCGCCGATACCGGCACCGCATCCTGGGGGTCGAGGCCGAGACTTTTTTCGATCCCCTCCTTGGTCGACTCAACGTCGGCGCTGATGACGTCGATTTTGTTTATGACCGGCAGAATAGCGAGGTCGTTTTCGAGCGCCAGATAGAGGTTGGCGATCGTCTGCGCCTCGACGCCCTGCGTCGCGTCGACGAGAAGCAGTACGCCGTCGCATGCGGCCAGGGCCCTGGAGACCTCGTAGGTGAAATCGACGTGCCCGGGAGTGTCGATCAGGTTGAAGATGTAATGCCCGCCTTTCCGGGACTCGTAATTAAGCGTGATCGTGTTGGATTTTATGGTTATGCCGCGCTCCCGTTCGATGTCCATGGTGTCGAGCATCTGCTCCTTGCGGTCCCGGGGGTCGACGAGATTGCATGCCTCGATGATGCGGTCCGCGAGGGTGGACTTGCCATGGTCGATATGGGCGATTATCGAGAAGTTTCTGACGTTTTCAAGATTCATGCTGCATTTCCATCCGATAATAGCGGTAATTTCATTTTTAGGGCGCAATTTTGCAAGAATAATTTTTGGATCCTGCGGCCTTGCAGGCTGCCGATTTCCGGGCCGCAGCGCTGGATTGGCTAAAATTCTGCTTCGTTATGTTCGGCTGTTTCCGGGCAGTCGCCGGCGGCTTCGCATTCCTTGACGGCGTACCATTTGCCGTTTACGCAGCGCTCGAGAACTTCGCCGTGTACTATACTGGTCGTCCGCTGGAAAGAATCGTCCGTGCATGGGCCGCCGGAATTTTCATCGTCGTCGCAGGATAATAATCCAAAAAAAAGCAGCATCACTGCAAGGAAAAGACGTGCCGGGCCTGTTTTCATTTCGTAATTCATCTGGAATAATCCGGTGTGTGTAATGTAAGCCGGTTCACGAGTCAAGCATATTTATAAATATTATAAACTGTTATGACTCTTCAGTAATGTGTAATCAGGGGAAAACAATTAATTGACATTTGAGCAATGGTATGATGTATATTAACGATAAATCCATCGGTAGCCTATAATTTTGCGCGGGATCGATTACATGAAAAAAATTACTGAATCAGTTTCGTTCGTTTTCAGGGGAAAACACCTGTCGGCCGCACTGTGTCTGGCCCTTGTCCTGGGATGCTCCAGAGATTCGGATTCGGAGAGGAATTCGGCGCCCGGGTACAAGGAGCTTGCCAGGCACAGCGAGGAATTTAAGCGGGCGGTGATCACCGTTACGGAAGGCGTTCACGTTCTTGTGGGTTACGGGCTGGCGAATGTGATCGTGCTTGAAGGATACGGCGGCTATGTGCTTGTCGACACGATGGAGAGCGTCGAAGCGGCCCGCAGGGTGAAAAAGGATGTCGATGCGCTTGTGAAAGGGAAACCATTGCGCGCGGTCATTTATACGCACAATCATTCGGACCATACTTTCGGAACCTCGGTATTCACGGGCGGAACCAGGACCGACATCTTCGCCCATGAATCGACCGCCAGAGAAATAGACCGCATCGCGGCCATTACCAGGGAAACGACCTTTCGCAGGGCCATGCGCCAGTTCGGGGTGATGATTCCAAAAAAGGATTTTCTGAATTCGGGAATCGGGCCCTTCCTCGATTTCGGAAGCGAAAGTGAAATCGGGCTTGAACGCCCGACAAGAGTCCTTGCAGGGAAAAGAAGCGATCTGGTCCTTGCCGGCATCAGGATCGTCGCGATACAGTCACCGGGCGAGACTGACGACCAGATAATCCTATGGCTTCCCGATAAGAAGGTCCTGCTTCCCGCGGACAATTACTATCATTCCTTCCCGAATCTTTACGCGATTCGCGGCACGTCTCACCGCGACACCATGAAGTGGGTCGAAAGCCTCGATGAGATGCGCGGCCTGGGAGCGGCCTTCATGGTCCCCTCACACACCAGGCCCGTAATCGGGGCCGAGGAGATCGAGCGCAGACTGACCGATTACCGGGACGCCATCCAGTATGTCCATGACCAGACCGTAAGGCTCATGAACCTCGGGTTCACCCAGCAGGAAATCGTCGAAAAGGTCAGGCTGCCGAAATATCTCGCAGAGAAATCCTGGCTTGCGGAATACTACGGCACGGTCGCCTGGTCGGTGCGTGCAGTCTTCAACGGATATGTCGGGTGGTTCGGCGGCAACGCAACCGACCTGTTCCCGCTGGGGCAGAAGGAGAGGGCGAGGAGGATGGCCGAGCTTGCGGGCGGGGAGGATTCCCTGGCCGACAGGGCGCAGCAGGCCTTCGAAAAGGGGGATTACCAGTGGTCGCTTGAGCTCTCTGACCATCTTCTCGCGCTTGACCCGGATGACAGTTCTGCAAAAGAGCTGAGATCCAGGAGCCTCACCAGGCTCGGGGACAGGCAGTCAGCCGCGACCGCAAGGAACTATTACCTTACCAGTGCGACCGAGGCGTCCGGAAAGCTGGTGATCCGGGACAGGAAGATCAGGGAAAAGGACATCCTCTACGGCGTTCCTCTTGAAGCGATATTCAGGGGGATGTCGGTCAGGTTCAACCCGGAAAAGGCCGGAGATGTTTCGAAAGCCGTAGCTTTTTATTTCACCGACACCGGTGAAAAATGGACGGTTACAGTACGGCACGGGATCGCCGAAGTGCGGCCCCGCTCCGATAGCAGGGCTGAGATAACTTTAAAGGTGAACTCAAAGATATGGAAGGAGATAGCCGCTGGTCTCAGGAGCCCGACGCTCGCCTACGCTTCCGGTGACGTCCAGGTCGAGGGCGGGACCTTCGATCTGGTGAGGTTTCTTTCATACTTCAGATGATATATCCGAAGTCGAACCGGTACGCGATATCTCAAAAATATCATACTCAATGTGAGGAATAAGGCGGTGGTCATGAAAAACTATCATGGAAAGCGGGTATACATAACAGGCGGTTCAAGCGGAATCGGCCTCTCTGCGGCGAAAATGATGGCGGAAAGGGGGGCGCATGTGATCATATTCGCGCGGCGCCCGGACGTTCTCAAACAGGCGATGGCTCAGATCGAATCGGTAAAGTCAAGCAGGAACCAGAATTTTGACTGCAAGGCGCTCGATATATCCGACAACGACAGGGTGCGCAAGGTAATGCGGAGCGCGGTCGATTCATTCGGTGCGCCCGACATACTGATCAATTGCGCGGGCCGCGCCTATCCCCGGTATTTCGAGGACATAACTTACGAGCAGTTTGATGAGACGATGAAAATAAACCTGTACGGCATGCGAAACGTGATCGAGGCCCTGCTCCCTTCGATGAAGCAGAAGGGGGGACAGATAATCAACGTGTCGTCGGTTGCCGGCCTGGTCGGCGTTTTCGGATACACCGATTACTGCGCGTCAAAATTCGGCGTTATCGGATTTTCCGAGGCGCTGCGAAGCGAGCTCAAGCGATACGGGATCAAAGTCTCGGTGCTGTGTCCCCCCGATACCGATACGCCGGGCTTTACGACAGAAAACATAACCAAGCCCGAAGAGACAAAAGCCGTGTCCGCGGGAGCAAAGATCAAGACCCCCGAAGCGGTGGCCCTGGATCTCCTGAAGGGTATGGAGAAAGACAAATTCATCATCATTCCCGGACTGGACGGTAAGATTACCTGGCTCGTCAAGCGGTTGTGTCCGTGGCTGGTCGAGTGGTTCATGGATACTGCGATAAAAAAATCCGCGAAATGACCGTTTAGTTTTTCATTATCTCATAGAGCACGATTCCGGCCGCAACCGAGGCGTTCAGCGATGAGACCTTTCCTTTGAGCGGGATACTAACGACATAATCGCACTTCTCTTCAGTGAGTCGGCGCATTCCTTCTCCTTCGCTGCCGATTATCACCAGCGCCGGCCGGATTGAGCTGATTTCGCCGAGAGGACATGTTCCATGATCCGATGTTCCGATCACCCAGAGACCGGCCTTTTTTGCATTTTCAATGAAAGAAGCTGCATTGGCCACGGTTGAAATGCTTATATGGGCCGTGGCCCCGGACGCCGCCTTGACCACCGCGGGGGTTATGCCTGCCGACCGGCTCCTGGGGATTACGATGCCCCGGCATCCCAGGGCCTCGGCCGTGCGTATGATAGCGCCGGTGTTGTGAGGGTCGGTTATCTGGTCGAGGAGCACGATCACTCCTTTTTCTTTTACCGCGGCCGAGACGATGTCATCGGAATCGGGTTCTCGGTGCATGGAAATTTTCAGCGCTATTCCCTGATGCTGAGACGAGGGCGCGATCCTCTGAAAGAAGCCCCTGTCTTTTCGGCTGACAGGGATTTTATTTTCACGGGCCAGCGCGAGGATTTCATCGATTATTTTTCCGTGGGAATGGTCGGAAACAAGCAGTTCCTCGGCGTCGCCATGCGCGGCGTTCCTTAAATATTCATATACGGGGTTGCGTCCGTATATTATTTCCTGATTTTCCAACGCGTGCCTTCCTTGGTATCTTCGAGGATGATACCCTCGGCAAGGAGCGAGTCCCGGATCTCATCGGCCCTTGCGAAATTTCTTTCCTTCTTGGCGCGCGTCCGTTCGTCGAGGAGTCCCTGAATACGCGCTTCATCCACCCGGGTACCCGATTCGGTAAAGAAAATGACACCCAGCACCGAGTCGATTTTTTTCAGCACGTCGAGGATTAACTGTGCGTCATCAATGGAAATCGCCTCCCTGTCGATGAGAGCGTTAGCTGCATGGATGAAATCGAACAAGGCTCCCATGCCGCCGGAGATGTTCAGGTCTTCGTCGAGCGCAGCTGTGAACCGGTCGATGAATTGGTCCGCAAGGCTGCCTGCATCCGCTCCAGGCGGAGCGGTTTTCCTGATGTCTTTCAGCCGAACGATGAGATTGTCGATTCTTTCAAGCGCCTGGTCGGCCTGTGTGATGCCCTCGAAAGTGAAATTCATCTGCTTCCGGTAGTGGGAGGTTATGAGCAGGTAACGTATCGAGCGGGGGGAGTGCCCCCGGTCGAGCAGATCCCTGAGCGTGTAAAAATTTCCTTTCGATTTGGACATTTTCGCTCCGTCGACGAGAAGGTGCTCGACATGAATCCAGTGCCGCACGAAGGTCTCGTCGTATGCCGCCTCACTCTGGGCGATCTCGTTTTCATGGTGAGGAAAAATCAGATCGACGCCCCCGGTGTGGATGTCGATAGTGGTTCCGAAAATTTTTCTGATCATCGCGGAGCATTCTATGTGCCAGCCGGGCCTTCCTTTTCCCCAGGGTGTGTCCCAGGCCGTTTCGCCAGGTTTTGACGCCTTCCACAGGGCGAAATCCCTCACGTCGTCCTTCTCGTATTCATCCGCGTCGTATCTGGCGCCCGACTTGATTTCTCTGGACTCGACATTGCTGAGCCGGCCGTAGCGTTCATACTTGGATATACTGAAGTAAAGGGAGCCTTCTTTTTCGTAGACGATTCCCTTTTTTTCAAGGCGGGAGATGATGTCTATCATCGCGTCAATGGATTCGGTCGCTTTCGGGTAGTGCTCCACTGATTCGATGTTCAGGGTTTTGAGGTCTTCAAAAAAAATGTCGGTGTATTTTTCGGTATATTGTTTAAGCGTGACGCCGTCACGAGCCGCTCCGGCGATCGTCTTATCGTCGACGTCGGTTATATTCATGGCATGATCCACCCTGAATCCCCTGAATTTCAGGTATCTGCGCAAAAAGTCGTTAAAAAGAAATGTCCTGAAATTACCGATGTGGGCGTAACTGTAAACCGTCGGTCCGCATGAATATATTGTGACCGGGTGGCTTTTTCCGGATGAAACATCTTGGGTCAAACCGGGGATAATTTCCTCTGATTTACATGACATCGTATTGTAGATTTTAAGGGTCATTTAAAAAATCCTCATTATATGGTTCATCAATCCCATGAAAAAAGGGAAGTCTGTCAAACATTTTTTATACATGGTTTTTATGCCTCTAAACATGGTGTTATGTCATATAGCTAAAAATTTTCAATTTAAGATTTTTTTTAATTTTGGCATAAATTTTAAAAATAATTGTTGACCCTTGAAATGAAAGTGACTACATTATAAAAAAGCCCATGTAGGCGGGTTTTTAAGAAAGGAATAGTCAGGAGGACACTATGAAAACAAAAATGGAGATGATAACAAGAAGCATCACCAAGGGACTGTTGCTCATCTCACTGGCATCCATGTTCTCCTGTAAAGCAGCGATTACCGCATATAATGATTACCGTAATTCAATAGATAATACTCCTCCGGCAATTTCGTCGGTTAGCGCGGTGTCTACCACATCCATTGAAGTGACCTTTTCAGAGGCTCTCGCAAGCAGCTCGGCTGAAAATATCGAAAACTACTTCATTCAGGGCTCGCCTGCGATAAATATAACCGATGCGGTTCTTTCCGGGAATAATCTCGTTATACTTACCGTATCTACCGGAATGGTGACCGGGCGAAACTATCGGCTGTCTGTTGTCGATATCGACGACAAGAGCGGCAACACCCTGAAAAGCCAGTCGATAGATTTTTCAGGAAGGGGAATCGTAGTAGCTCATCTTGAAAATACTCCTCCCTCACTCACCAATTCATCGGACATATCAATCGATGTTCAGGTTGATGGTGACGGTGACGGAGTGGTTGACGGCACTGATCTTGGATTTTACAAGTACAGGCTTGATTCTGGTGTCTGGTCCGACGAATTGAGCGAAACAACAGATATCGTCGATACCGAAATAACGACTGTGGGAAACGACGAAACCCATACGATTTCAGTACTGGCGCGAAATTCCGAGGGGCGCTGGCAGGATGAGCCAACGACCTTTACCTGGCGCATAGACAGAAAACCACCCGAGTCGGATGAGCTCGTGCTTACCGGTCTTCCCGAATCGGTGACGGCGCAGAACAGCGCGGAAATCACTGTCGGGGGCGCCGAGATTGCGGCTTACAAATACCGGCTTGCGGCGGATGAGTGGTCGGATGAAATTCCGGCGACAACCCCAATAACGCTGGCTGATCTCGAGGGTGATCCGCCGGCGGATTATTCGATTCAGGTTATCGGAAGGGATGCTGCGGGGAACTGGCAGCCCGAATCGGAGCCCTATGCTTATTCCTGGGAAGTCAACCTTTCAGATCCCATTGCGGAACTCAACGATGAACCAGACACATATACGAGCAATGACGGAATCAATATTCAGGTTGGCGGAGTTGGAATAACGCACTACCAGTACCGGATTGACGGCGGTTCCTGGAGTACCTGGACTGCTGTATCACAGAAAATACAGGCTGATGGATTATCGGAATCGGTGCATACCCTCGAAGTGCTGGGCAGAAACACCGTCGGTCGCGAGCAGGATACGGCGTCGCCGACGAACCTGACCTGGACCGTTGACATGACCCCTCCGTCCAGGGAGAACATTGTTCTGTCAAATCTTCCCGACGATCCCACTAACAGCCAAACCGCAAATATCATGGTAAGCGGCGATGACGTTTTCTGGTACCGCTACCGTCTTGATTACACCTTGAATGGAGAAACGATCGAGGGTGTATGGACCGGCAGGTATTCCGCATCTGACGACATAAATCTCAGTTCTTCAGTGCTTGACCGGGACGGGACTTATACTCTTTATGTTGTCGGCGTCGACCGGGCCTTGAACGAGACGCCGTACACTGAGCCTCTTGTGGCAACGACTCAATGGTATTCATGGAAGATTGATACCTCCGAGCCCGAAGCCGAGCTCTCCGGGCTTCCGGATTCTCCCACTTCGGACCGCACAACCGATATCACGGTTGGCGGCACGAATGTCGTCGCGTATAAATACCGGCTTGACGGCGGATCGTGGTCGGCGCAGACGCCGGTTGCCAGCCATATACAGTTGAGTGGTCTTGACAACGGACAGCATGCCATCGATGTAATCGCGCTCAACAACGCTGGCACATGGCAGAACGATGCTTCTCCCGAATCCGCATCGTGGGAAATCGATATAACAGCGCCGGTTTGTGAACTCGGCGGGCTTCCTGCCGACGGTCTCTTCAACTTTGCCCATATAACGGTCGAGTCCGATACTGCCGCAGGAGACTCTGTAACGTCATACAAGTACCGTTACAGGATACAGGGCGGCTCCTGGATCGGCGGCGATTCCGAGGGATGGAGCGCCGAAAGGTCACTTTCCGAACGGATCGACCTCAGCAATCTGACCGCCGATGAGACCTACGAGCTCGAGGTGGCCGGTAAGGACGATTGCGGAAACTGGCAGGGCGATTCATCAGTGGCGTACCCAAGCTCGGCTACTACCCACACGTGGACCGTCGGCCTGGCCGGTTTCCCGGTCGCCGAGCTTTTTGACGAGCCTTCGGATCCGACAGGCGACGACACTCTGAATGTCAGGGTCGCTGGAACCGGAGTGACTCAATATAAATACAGCATTGATGGAGGCTCCTGGAACGGTGATTTTGACATAGCAGACAGGATAACCGATACGCTTTCCGAAGGAACGCATACGCTTTCAGTAATTGCATATGATGGCGCCAACTGGCAGCCTGAATCGATAGCAACGACCCTCGAATGGTCGATCGACCTGACGCCTCCTGCCGCGGTCAGCATGGCCATGACTTCGCCTGCCCCGGCAGTGGCCGATGGCGGCACTACCGCGTCCGATGATTTCACCTTCAGCGTCAGCGGAACCGACGTGTCCCATTACAGCTACCGCTATTACAATGGATCCGCCTGGACCGCGTGGTCATCAGAGGCCGCTATCGCAACAGGCCTGTCTCTGTCCAATCTCCCGGGGAATCCCGAAACGGAATATACGCTGCAGGTCAAAGGCCGTGACGCCCAGGGAAACTGGATGGACGACGGTGACTGCGAGGTCTTTACATGGACCATCGACAAAGAGCCGCCCGCAATACCTCCGGTAAACGACGACTCCGAGCAGTACGACACGGACCTCTATCTGGATTTTTATTGGACTGATGATCCATCTGATATAGCAGGAACCACGGTGCAGGTCGCTACGGAAGATTCATTCAGCCTTGCGAGCATCGTATATGAAGGCGACCCGACCGAGAGCGGGCATCACCGCTACCAGGTATCCACTTCCGACGGATCTCAGTATTATGCCCGCATAAAAGTGCGGGACAGCCTCGGGAATGAGAGCGGATGGGGTGAAGAGTCTGACGGCATTGATGTCGTTGGTTCGATAACCGGCAGGGTCGTGAACGGCCTCAGCACTTCGACAGGCATCGTTGACGCCACCGTCACGCTGGTCGACGTCAATGATCCCGATGATCCGGATGATGATACCGATATTGCTTCCTCTGAATCCGAGACAAGCGGTTATTTCTACTTCACCGAGAACGTACCCATCGGGGCTAACAGGTACAAGCTGCGTGTTGAAAAAACCGGTTACCATCCTGCCGGCATGGCCAACATTTCGGTCACGGTCGGGGCGACCACCGATTGCGGTTCGATATACCTGATTGAGACTGCGGCGACCAGTTCGGATGTATCCGGTACGATCATCGACGCGAACTTCGGAGAGAGCGTCGATAATGCCACTGTCGAGCTGCTTGACAGCTATGGCAGTGTTGTGAGCGGCTTCACGCAGTCTACCGAGTCCAATGGAACATTCGAAATGGAATCGGTCGATCCGGGGACCCACTCGATCAGAATATCGAAGAGCGGCTTCTATACTCTGACGGTGAGCAATGTCGTGGTCGACGGTCGTGATGGGAATGAAAGCATAGGAAGGCAGGCTATCTGCCAGAACCTCGCTCCTTACCAGATACGCGTGACCGTGCAGTGGGGACAGAATCCCCAGGACCTCGACCTTCATGTGACCGGGCCATCGGCGCACGCCGTTCAGGAAGAGAGCGGCAATGACGGTTCGACAAACAACCGCTTCCATGTCTTTTATCGAAACCAGAAGTCGTTCAACGAGACAGTAACCAGCGGATATTATGGATCGGCCGGCGATCCATACGGGACCAGCTCGACCACGAGCCTTGTCCAGGATACGACTTCCGGATACGGCCCGGAAGCCATTAATATATTCAAGAATATCGGGAATTACGCCGGCGGCCTGTACAAGTTCTCGGTGCACGACTATTCACATTCGAACTGGTACGCTTCGACGATCGTGATGAGGGTGTACAACGAGTACGGCCTTGTAAGGGAGATATCTTTCCCGAGCGGAGCCGGAAGCAATTACCTCTGGAAGGCGATGAGGATCACTGTGGCCAGCGCGAACAATGTGATTGATGTTGACGATATCGCCGTGGTCAATTCCTTTTCGAGTATCAACAAGTCGTTCCCTGCTTATGACAACAGGGACAAGACGGTTTTCGACTGGTAGGAGGCGTTATCATGAGAAATCAGACTGACAAAACCGATATATGTAAACACGAAAGTTGCCGGCTCGGTCGTAAAATGAGCAGGGGAATGTTGAGCGCCGCGGTCACGGCGGCGCTCATGCTGGCTTCGGGAATCGTCATGGCGGCGAATGATGCAGCTAAATCCGCGCAGAACACTCCGGCTCAGTCCAGCCAGATTGATGCGAACAAGGCTGCATCAGCCCGGGCTTCCGACCCGAAACCCGCAGTTGCGAAAAAACCGGCCGATGTTAAAGCTGCGGCCGGATCGGTTGATGCGAAACAGAACGAGAAAGGCAAAAAAAAGATTGCTGCAGCCAACGAGCAGAGCAAGGCGAAGGATGAGATGAAGGCGCTCGAGCAAAAAGGGGAAAAAAAGATGCTGGTCGGATTCGACCTGGGATATTTCATGCCCCTGCAAAAACTCGGGGAGATCGTCGACGGTCAGGTTTCGGGCAGGGTCTTTTTCCAGTACCAGGATATTGTCTGGTGGTTCGGGATCGGGATTGACGCCGGGTTCACGCAGCTCGATGACAAAACCTATGACGGAAACATCCGCCTCCTGAACCTGGTGGCCCATCCGCTTCTGACATTTCCTCTGGGCAAGGGTTTCGACCTGCAGGTTCTGGCTGGAGTCGGCATGTCGGTCGTCATGGCGCGGCTCCAGGACAGGAGCGATATTTTCGACAAGACTTCACTCGATCCCATGATCGACGCAGGAGTTAACGTGATGTATAATTTTCTCGGAGCCTACGCGGTGGGGATAGAGGGTAAATACTATCACCTCTTTGAGGACGTGGGCTACAACGGCGTGGAAGTATCGGTATTTTTCGCGGTCAGGTTTTAATTCCGGCCCGGGTCTCTATCGGGTCTGTCAGGATTGTGATGCCGGAAAACAGTAATATCTTTCAACGCAGTGCATCGATTGATGTAAATCCCGTCATCCAACCTCTTATCAAAACCCGAACACACCGGAAGTTACGAGCTTCCTCTGCCCAGGGCATAGATCATTCAGACGAGTGCCGGACAATCAGGGTGTCGCAAATCGATTGTCTTGCAAGTTTGTCCGACAGGTGTCTTGACAATTTCTGCCATAATGTATTTTTTGCATGCGTTCCCATGACGAGAAGATCGATATTCTTCTCTGATTCCTCATGCAGTATTTCGTCGTACGCGCGGCCGTAACGCAAATCGGGGATGATGGCGACGCCCCTTTTCCCGTTGACGCGCTTGACTTCCCGTTCAAGTTTTTTCCGGGCCTCGCTCAGCAGCCTGCTTTTCACCGATTCGATTTCTTCCATGCTCGGGAAGTAATCAGGCCCGTATGCCTGTATCTTGTCTACCGCGTGAAGCACATATACTTTGGCTTTGAATTTTTCAGCCATCAAAACGGCCTCGTCGAGAGCCGCCCGTGAATCCTGAGAAAAATCTGTTGCGACCAGGATATTTTTGAGCTGCTTCATGGTATACCTCCGCATCGAATAATGATTGAAGTGTTTCATTTTAAAGATATATAGCCATGTTTTTCCTTTCAATTATGTGCGCCTTCAAAATCAAATTTTTAATGGGGATTCCCGTGTGATGGGCGTCTTAAAAAACGCTTTTTTTTCTGATCGATGAATTTTTTTTGGTGAATGCAGGGCATATTTGCGCCGAATGGCACAAACTTTCAGTTGATTTGTATCGGTTGATATAATACTGAAATTGGATGATTCGTGAATGTTCTGTGCTCGGGAACTATTTTTTTATCTCGGATTTATCCGGCGCCAGAATGACTTCCTCGACATCTTCGTATGCTGATTCGATGATTTTTTCAGCGCTTTCCCTGGCGGCGAAGAATTCAGGCGGCAGGCTGATTTTATCGAGGTTTTCCTGGTTCGAAGACAGGTAAGCGATAAACTGGTGGAGTTTTCTGATGTAGGCTATGAGTTCCTTGAGCTTGGCGTTTTTTCGGTCGATAACGGTCTTTGATTCTGTTATGATTTTTTTCAGGAGCTCTCCCTGTTTGTTGAGCTTCGTCTGCAGGGCTATCGCCGCTTCGTAGTATTCCCGGTTTACTTTCTGGAAATTGATCCTGGCAAGAACGACCTCTCCGCTTTCTTTCTCCTTCTCGACGCTTTCCAGTATATCGTTCAGCTCTTTAAGAGAGAAAAAGTCGTCGGTTGATGTCTGAACCCACTTTTTGCCGTCGTCGTCGGTGAATTCTGTCAGATCCGGGATTTTGCTTTTTTTTGTCGATTTTTTCATGTCAGAGGATGAAATCCAATGATAATCAGGGTGCAGCGGCCCCTGTGAATACTATCGACATGATCGCTTCATTTGCCAAGCTAAAAATTGCGCCTTGCCGACGCCCGGCCGGGATGAGGGATCGGCCGGCTCGCTCCGGAATAATCGTGAATTGAATCCTGTATTATTGTTTATTGATTTTAAAAAATTCGATTTCTTTTTTAAGGCTGTTTGCGTTTTCAGATATGTTTTCCGAAGAAGCCGACAGCTCCTCGCTGGCGGCTGATGTGTTCTGGGTCGTATCATTGATCAAGGAGATCGATTTTACGATTTCATTGATTCCGCTCTTCTGCTCCTCCATGGCTTTCATGATTTCGTTTGCCCGGTTGAGGAAATGATGCGCGTCTTCCTTGAGAATGTTGTTGATCGTCATGTCTTCGTGCGTTAACTGTCCGATTTTATTGACGACCTGGCCGAAAGTGCGGAGGCCTTCGAAAATCTGTTCGATGTTCACGATGGCTTTGTTCAGCGCCATGAAGGATTTTTCCGTGCTTTCATTGGTTTTCTGGACGATCTGTGAGATGTTTTTCGTATTTTCTCCGGCTTGTTCGGCGAGTTTGCCGATTTCGTCCGCGACCACAGCGAATCCCTTGCCGTATTCGCCTGCACGGGCCGCCTCGATGCTTGCGTTCAGGCTGAGAAGATTGGTGCGGTCAGAAATATCGTTTATCAGGCCGGTGTAATCCAGCATGCGCCCGGCGTCCTCGGTTGCGGTTTTCATCAACTGCATTGTGTCGTTTATCTTGATCTTCACGTCTTCGATATTCGTATCGAGCCTGTTCTTTACGGCCATCGCCGTAGTCATTTCTTTTTCTTCATCTTCTACTATAGAATGCAGCTTGTTTATGTTTTC
>JAKLIV010000179.1 GCA_022709405.1 Spirochaetota bacterium | reverse complement strand
GTGTGATCATACGGACAGTACTTGTGAGATCCCGGAATGTATCCGTGGATCGGACATATGCTGAATGTCGGCGTAATCGTAAAATACGGGAGAGAATAGTTCTCCGCGATTTTCCGGACAAGTTTTTTAACGATTGATATGTCGTTGATTTTTTCGCCGATGAACAGGTGCACGACGGTGCCGCCCGTAAACCTGGTCTGAAGCTCGTCCTGGTGGTCGAGCACGTCGAACAGGTCCTCTGTATGTCCCACGGGAAGGTGGACAGAGTTGGTGTAGTACGGGTCGAATTCCCCGGCGGTTTTTATGTCGGGATATTTGTCCTTGTCGTGCTTCGCGAACCGGTAAGTCACTCCCTCGGCGGGCGTCGCTTCGAGATTGTAGAAGTTGCCGGTTTCTTCCTGAAACTGCATTATTTTCGCGCGCATGTAATCGAGCACCTTGATGGCGAATTCCTTTCCTTCAATGGATGAGATGTCGGTGTTCAGGAAATTGATGCACGCCTCGTTCATACCCACCAGGCCGATCGTCGAGAAATGGTTCACCCAGTATTTTTTATTGCGCTCGTATATTCCCGATAGATAATGCTTGGTGTACGGGTAAAGGTTGCTCTCGGTGAAGCTTTCGAGCACCTTGCGTTTGATCTCCAGCGATTTTTTCGCCATCAGCATGAGGCGGTCGAGCTCGGAGAAAAACTCCTCTTCGCCGGCGGATTTGTAGGCCAGGCGCGGCATGTTGATGGTGACCACTCCGATGCTGCCGGTGAGCGGGTTAGCGCCGAAAAGTCCCCCTCCTTTTTTGCGCAGCTCCCTGTTGTCGAGGCGGAGCCTGCAGCACATCGAGCGCGCATCCTCGGGGTCCATGTCGGAGTTGATGAAATTGGCGAAGTAGGGGATGCCGTACTGGGCGGTCATCTGCCACAGCCTGTCATAACGGCCGCTGTTCCAGTCGAAATCCTTGGATATGTTGTAAGTGGGGATGGGAAAGGTGAATATCCTGTTTTTCGCGTCCCCTTCTGACATGCATGCGGCGAAGGCCTCGTTGAACATGTCCATCTCGCTCTGGTATTCCTTGTAGGTCGAGTCCTGGGGCTCGCCGCCAATAATCACGTAATCGTCGGCGATCGTCGACGGCACGGTAAGGTCCATGGTGACGTTGGTAAAAGGGGTCTGGAAGCCGACCCTGGTCGGGATGTTCATGTTGAATATGAATTCCTGCAGGCATTGTTTTACGTCATCATAGCTCATCCCGTCGTGCCTGATGAAGGGGGCCAGATATGTGTCGAAGTTCGCGAAGGCCTGTGCGCCCGCGGATTCGCCCTGCAGTGTATAGAAGAAATTCACGACCTGGCCAAGCGCGCTCCTGAGATGCTTGGCCGGCCTGCTTTCGACCTTGCCCGCTACTCCTCCGAATCCGCGCATCAGAAGATCTTTCAGGTCCCATCCCACGCAGTATGCCGAAAGGAGGCCGAGATCGTGAATGTGCAGGTCGCAGTTTATGTGCGCGTCCCTTATTTCGGGAGGATAAATTCTCTCGAGCCAGTACTTCGCCGTGATCGCGGTGGCGATATGGTTGTTCAGCCCCTGGAGCGAATAGCTCATGTTGCTGTTTTCGTTGACCCTCCAGTCCGAACGGTCCAGGTATTCCTCGATGAGCTTCAGGCCTTCGTTGAGCAGGCTTTTCCCTTCGCGGATCTTGCGGTGCTGTTCGCGATAGATTATGTAGGCTTTCGCGACCTTGGCATGGCCGCGCTCGATGAGCATCTTTTCAACAAGGTCCTGGACGTTTTCTACCGTGGGGATTCGCCCGTCCTTGTAGATGATATTCAGGATGCCGAACACCGACTCGGACACGGTATTAGCGGTGGAGCGATCGCTTCCGCCTACGGCCTGTGCGGCCTTGAAGATGGCGTCGGTGATTTTATCTGGCTGAAATGGAACGATTCTTCCATCGCGCTTGCGGATATATTCAACTGTTGTTTCAGGTAAATTCATAGAGGCATCCGTGAAAAAAGAGAATAAAACGATATATAATCAGGAAATTATATTTTAGCGTTTAATAAAATAAAGTATTGATTAATAAAAAGAATCTGGAATTTTTATGAGACATAATCGACTTTTTCTGTATGCCATACCCTAACCCGTTCTTCTTGATCCGTCAATAAAAAATATTATGTCTCAAAAAAAAAGATCGAATATTTTAAGTATACTGCCGTTGTTTCAGGGGAAAAATGGTTATAAAGTGGAGATTCGCATCCGATTATATATCACGGATATGTCTCATTGCTTGAAGAACATGGAAATATAATATTTTGTTTTAAATGTATATTTAAATAAAGTAGTCATGGTGCGGGCTTGTGATAAGGAAACTTGCAATAACCTTTTTCAGATGTATCCCTGCCCGGAATTTTGAGGTTAAACGGTTTTTTTATTTATTCTGTGATGAAAAAGCGGTTTATTTGTGTGACTGTAATATTTTTATTATGAGGAGATTATCATGAAAAAATTCTTAACTGGCATAATGGTCGCGGTTTTCGTGGCGCTGGTATTCGTCAATTACGGAAGTACTGAATATAGCGATAATGTGATCGAAAAACTGAAAATTTCGACAAATGAAATTCCCGAAGGTTTCATGTTCGGCAAGGTGCCGGATTTTGCGAAGAGAGTGCTCAAGGACAATCCGTGGCTCATGGACCGCGACGCGATAAAATTCCTTACCGGAAGGATCTATCCCGGAGGAGACTTCAACCAGGTCAGTAAAATCCACATGACGATTCTCGCCGACAGGGAGCATCCGTTCGGCGATGATATCGTGTGCTATATCATCCTGTACAATGACGCAAAGACAGCGAAGAATGAAATCATGAAGATCAATGAGTATGTCGGATTCAACAGCGACCGGTCGATCGCGCTATCAAGGGACAACATGGTCGTCTATTTCTGTGTGGATGACATCAATCATTATCATTACATCCGCGAGTTTGCTGACGCTTTCCAGTCAAGGCTGGAAAGCCTTTAGCCCGGACATGAAGTAAAGATGTTTTGGAGGCGAGGAGCTGGTTGCACCTCGCCTTTTTTAATAAACAGACGGCTGATCAGAACATTGCAGCCGTCTTTTCGAGGGCCACGGCAATGGCCCCGATTTCATCGGAGTCGATTAACAGACTGGGACGCAATACAACGCAGTTTTTGGCGACCTCGCCCGGTACGGCGAAAACGCCGTTTTCATGGAGCGATGCGCAAAAAGCTTCCGCTTTCGACGGCGTTTCAAGCTCCAGCGACAGGAGAAGCCCGGCTCCGCTTACGGATTTAATTATGCGTTGATACTTTTCCCTCACTGCATCCGCCTTCTCCCTGAGTTTTTTACCCATCAGCAGTGCGTTCTGCCAGGGCTTGACCCGGTCATATTCATCCATTGCCGCAATGGCCACCCGGCATCCCACGTCATGGCCTCCGAAAGTGCACAGGTGAATGAGGGGATGATCATCGAAAAATGATTTCAATTTGCGGGTGAAAGCTATACCGGTCATGGGAAACACCCCGCCCGTGACCGCTTCGCCGTACACCAGTATGTCGGGAATGATATTGAACTGTTCGTAAGCGAACCTCGCTCCCGTACGGCCGAAACCGGTCTGCGTCTCATCGAGAATGAGAATGGCCCCTTTGCTGCTGCAGAGGCGACGGACCGCTTTCATGTATTCCGCGCCGGCCGCGCGGCAATGATTCTCGGCCTGTACCGGTTCAAGAATGAATGCCGCAGTTTTCCGGGTAATGGCTTTTTTTGCGGCCGCAATGTCGCCGAATGAAACCGTGGTCACCGAAGGAATAAGGTTGCCGAAAAGGTTTTTGTCGATGCGCCGGGAAAGGGTGAGGGCAAAGCCGGTCTGCCCGTACCATCCTCCGTCAACGGTCACGATCTCTCCGCGTCCGGTGTAGCCCCTGGCCAGTTTGCAGGCCGCGTCGATTCCCTCGCCCCGAACCACCCCTGGGAGAATACATTCAAGGGGACCGTAAAGAAAATCGTCGATGCGTTTGCCCATAAGGGCTTTCTGCTCGGATATCATGACAAAATTCCCCTGGTCGATTTCTCTTGCTGCGGCGCGCAGTTCGTTCATGAGCACGGGATTTTTTCTCCCCAGGTTATAGCTCCCTGCGCCGCTGTAGCAATCGATGCAGCGTCCGCCGTCTTCATCAAGAATATGGATACCGTCGCCGCCTCTTTCTATGAAAGCGGCGCCCCGGGCTTTGAGTTTTTCCAGCGAGGCCGCAGAAAAAATTTTTTTGGCAGTGTTGAAATATGCCTGACTGCTGATGTTTCCTGAACCGGAACTTGTTTTGCGCATGTCTTTCACCTCGCTTTCATCGATTTGAAAATTTCTTCGAAATCTCTCACCACGTTAAAGGCGAAAATCTGGAACTTGACATTGTCGAATACAATTCTGAAAACCGGTATCTTCGCCAGCGGCATCATGAATATCAGATATGGTTTCATGGCCTTGACCGCATTGCGGATTCTTCCGAGTATGACATCGACTTCCGTTTCGGTGGCAGTTGTGGGTATCTGAAAACGCATGACCTGGGGAGCGTTTCCCGAATAAGCGGCCCATATCCCCTCCTTGGCGAGCGAGTCGGCCATTAGAGCGCCGATAAACTCATACTTGTACTCGACGCCGAGCATAAGCCCCCTGCCGCGCACTTCTTTCACTATCTCGGGATTCTCACGGGTGATGTCCTCGAGCCCGGCCTTGAAACGGGCGCCGCTTCTTGCGGCGTTTTCCCATACTTTTTTTTCGACAATGTAATCGATAACCGCTGAAGATACCATGCATCCGAGATCAGAACCGCCGCCCGAGCTTGTATGAAAATCCGGGTACGCCTCGACGAATCTGCCGAAGAGGTCGTTGTCGCGATAGACAATCGCCGCATTGGGATAAAGCCCCCCGCTGATGGATTTGGCCGCCACCATGATGTCGGGAACCACCCCGGAATGCTCGCTGGCCCAGAGCCTTCCCGTGCGTCCGAAACCGGTCTGTATTTCATCGAAGATGAGCATGATTTCCAGTTCATCGCAGAGTTTTCTGAGTCCGTGCAGGTATTCGTCGCTGCCGACATGAATGCCTCCCTCTCCCTGAATCGGTTCGATTATGATCGCCGCGGTGTTGCGGGATGCAAGCTTTCGCACCTCATCAAGATCGCCGAAATGCGCGAAGTGATAGCCGGGCATGAGGGGCTCGAAAAGATGTTTGTAATATTCCTTGCCGTTGACCGAAAGGCTGAATCCGGAGTGGCCGTGATAGGCCTTGACCATCGCAATGATTTCTTTTCTGCCCGTGGCGCCCAGTGCGAGTTTCAGCGCCCCGTCTATGGCGTCGGCGCCGCTGCCTGCCAAAACCAGGCGCTTTAAATTTCCCGGGCACAGCGAGACGAGTTTGGAAGCGAAATCGATTTTCGCCCGTGAAAAAAGTCCAGGGCTTCCCATATCGTATTCTTCCATGGCCTCTTCGAGAGCGGCAATGATCCGGGGATTGCCTCTTCCCGCATTGAAGCAGCCGGCGGAGGTGAATGCGTCAAAGAAGGTCGTTCCGGATTCCTTGTCTACGAATTCGATTCCCGCCCTTCTTTCTTCCTGCACATCCAGATGGGCGCATCTCAGATAACGAACCTGTCCCTGGGAGATGTGCTTCCCGAAAAGTTTCAGTATTCTTTTTTTGTCCTTCCTGATCTTTTTGTCCAATGCACCCATAAAAACCTCCGCTTTATATTCTATGGTTCATTCAGATGCTTGAAATGGCATTAAAGACTTGAATAATCGACGCAATCCATGTTAAAGGCTTCGGCTACCCTGCCGCAGGTCAGCGCTCCCTTGCATACATTGAGTCCCTTTGCGAGAGCCCTGTCATCGTCGAGAGCCTGTTTCCATCCCTTGTCCGCCAGGGTCATCATGTAGGGCAGCGTAACATTTGACAGAGCCATGGTCGATGTTCTCGGTACGGCCCCGGGCATGTTGGCAACGCAGTAATGCACGATGCCGCTTTCCATGAAGATGGGATTGTCATGCGTGGTCGGCCTGCTCGTTTCAGCGCATCCTCCCTGGTCGATGGCAATATCAACGAAGGCCGAACCGGGTTTCATCCTCGAGAGTATGTCCCTGGTGATGAGCTTGGGCGTCCTGGCGCCCGGGATCAGCACCGAACCGATGACGAGGTCTGCCAGCGAAACGCTTTCTTCGATGTTAGACGAATTGGATGCCAGTGTCGTGACCCTGGAATGAAAAAGGTCTTCAAGATAGCGCAGCCGGTTGAGACTGATATCTATGATGGTTACCCGCGCCCCCATGCCCACGGCCAGATGCGCCGCGTTGAGGCCTGAAATGCCTCCACCCAGTATAACGACGTTCGCAGGAGCAACTCCCGGTACGCCTGAAAGAAGGATGCCCTTTCCGTCGTTTTTCATCTCAAGGCACGAACAGCCCATTTGAATGGATAAACGCCCTGCGACTTCGCTCATTGGGGCAAGCAGCGGCAGGCTCCCGTCTGCAAGCTGAACGGTCTCGAAAGCGATGCCGATAACTTTGCGATCGAGGAGCTTACGCGTGAGCTTTTCATCGGCTGCAAGATGCAGATAGGTGAATATTATCTGGCCCTGTTTCATGCGCTCGAACTCCGGGTCCACCGGTTCTTTGACCTTGAAGATGATATCAGCCTCGCTCCAGACATCCTCCGCTTTCGAGAGAATCACCGCTCCCGCTTTTTCGTATTCGGCATCGGATATGCCTGATCCAGAGCCGGCGCTCTGTTGAATGAAAACCCTGTGCCCGTGGGATGTCATCGCCCGAACGCCGGCCGGCGTGGCGGCAACCCTGTATTCACGGGTTTTGATTTCCTTCGGGATCCCTATTTTCATAAAAACTCCTGAATATAAATTAGTTAGTTGACTAACTAATTTATATTCAGGAGTCAATCATTTTTTTATTTTTTTGTATTGATCTGAGAAAATAATTACAAGAGAGATTATTGAACTTGACTTGATTGGCGTACGCCGTTTTTTATAGAGGCGCCCATAATTATAATCGATATCCGCCGAGTCCGCGTATTATGGCAATGATTGACAAGAGACCGGACAACGCATGGAGGAAAAAATGGCAAGAAAACGCGTTGATACCGAAAGACGCGTCCAGATCGTCGAGGCCCTGCATAAATGCCTTATCGTCAAATCGTTCAATGAAACGTCAATAAAAGACATTGCAGCCGAAGCAGGCGTCAATCACGGAGTGCTGCACTATTATTTTTCGAGCAAGGAGGAAATCCTGCTCACCTATATCGATTACATCATAGACCTGTACAAGGAGCAGTATGCCCAGTGGCTTGCCGAGAGGGACGGCAGAATCTCCGCAGACCGTCAATTCATTATTGATATATTTACCTTCATGAGAGAACGCATTACCCTCAATAAAAATTTATCCAAGGTTTTCATCGAAATATGGGAGATTGGAAGCTACAATAAGAAAGTCCGCGCAAAGCTTCAGAAGGCATATGGCGAATGGATACAGAACGTGTCTGAAATCATCGGCAAGAAAATCAGCAATAAAAAAACCATTGATATCATGAGCCGCGCCCTCGTTGCATATTTTGAGGGTATGGCCCTTTTCTCGATTATCATGCCTCCCGGGGATTTTCACGCCAGCGAGATCCTCGCCTGGGTTGAAGACTATGTTATCAAGAGCATCGACTGATTCGCGGTCAACGAAAATCGATTCCGGTTCTCACTATCTGATATGCCAGGGCGGCACCCACCCGCCGAAAGCCCGTTCAAGCTCCTGCGCCACGGCTATCGTGACATGGTCGTTCCCGGCCCGGGAGATCACCTGCACGCCCAGAGGCAATCCACGCCGGTCGAGTCCCAGAGGCACCTGGGTCGCGGGGAACTCAAGAACATTCACTATCATAGTGTAGGAAGCGTCCAGCGGAAACAGAAGGGGTTTCCGATGAGGCGGCGCCGTTTCAGTGTATGGAGGATAAAGAATGACGCCTTTTTCGCCGATCATGGCTTCGATCTTGGCGCGCAGTTCGGGACCCATGTCTGCGAAGCGTACCATCATGGCCGGGGCCAGCTTCGACAATCGCTCCATGATGACAAGCGCGACCACCGGCAGAGTGTAATCGGAAGCGCCGACCGCCATTTTCATAAGCTCCGCGAACAGCTTCATTTTTTTCCCGCCGCAGATCGAAAGCTCGACAGGCGTTTCTTCCTCGCGGGACAGCATCGCCAGCCATATGTTCATACTGTATTTCAATTCCCTGATGTATATTTTTTTCACAATCGCGCCCATTGTTCGCAGGTGCGCCCCGCAGCGGTCCATGGC
>JAKLIV010000178.1 GCA_022709405.1 Spirochaetota bacterium | reverse complement strand
CACGGAGAACCACCATGGGAAAAGCGGGAATGGCCTTAAACATAGCGAAATCGCTCGCGATTTTTTGCATGAAAGAATTCAGGCGCGGCACGCTGGGAGCGAATATCGCCGGGCTGAAGAACATGGACATAAAAGAGGAAATGTCGTGGGGAGACCTGCTCGAGGAAAAGGTCAGGGACCATCCCGACAGGCTGTTTCTGACATTCGAGGACAGGGAATATACCTACCGCGATATGGACAACAACGCAAACAGGGTCGCGAACTTTTTTCTCGAACTCGGCAGCGGCCGGGGGGCCGGCGCCGCCATGCTCATGGAGAACAGCCCGCAGTTCCTCGACGTGTTCATCGGGCTGCAGAAGATAGGCATGTACACTGTCCCGGTGAACACCTCCCTCAAGGGAGAAAGCCTTTTGTACATCCTCAACCACTGCGAGGCAAGGTACATCGTGCTCGACCAGGCATACATGCCGGTGCTCGAAAAGATCCGCGGCGGTCTGACCGGCATAAAGACCATAATAATCAACGCCTCAGAGCAGGGGGCGCCGGTTCCGGCCGGGGCCATCTCCCTGCACTCGGCCTATTCGAAATCCCCTGCGAAGCCGGCGACGGGTTATCGCAAAGAAGACATATGCTTCATCACGTACACATCCGGAACCACGGGCCTTCCGAAGGGAGTGGTGTACCGGTACCGCAACATCCCCGTGAAGCTGCTTTCGCTCGTTGCGCACCTGCTGTACCGCAAAAGCGACATCCTGTACACGGCCATGAAGCTCTTTCACGGCAACGCGCTGTTCGTGACCGTGACCTGCGGAATGCACACCAGCGCGCGCGTGGTGCTCGCGAGAAAGTTTTCGGCGAGCGGATTCTGGAGCGAGATACGGAAGCACCGCGTCACCTCGTTCAACACGATCGGCGCCATGATCCCCATCCTCATGAAGCAGCCCGAAAGCCCTCTTGACCGCAGAAACGACGTCCGTTTCATACTCTCCGCGGCCTGCCCTTCCGAGCTGTGGAAAAAGTTCGAGGACCGCTACGATCTTAAAATCTACGAGGCGTACGGCGCGGTCGACGGCGGCGGCAAGGTGATCCTCAATCTGGGGACAGCGCCTGTGGGCTCGATCGGCAGGCCGCCGATGAAGGTGAAATACAGGCTTGTCGACGCCGACATGAACGATGTTCCAGACGGCGATCCGGGCGAGCTCGTCTTCGCCTCGACTGGCGGGTCCGGCAAAAAGGGCGCGGTCGAATATTTCAAAAACGAAGACGCGTCGCGGGAAAAATCGGACAGCAACTGGATATTCACCGGCGACCTCATGAAGCGGGACGCGAAGGGGTACCTTTATTTCGTGGGCCGCAATACCGAGTCGATGCGCATAAAGGGAGAAAACGTGTCCGCGTTCCAGGTCGAGCAGATAATCCAGAAGCATCCGTCGGTGCTCGAGGCCGCTGTCTACGCGGTGCCGTCTGAGCTCGCAGAGGACGAGATCATGGCGAGCGTGGCCCTCGTCGAAGGGAGCTCCCTGGGCGAACATGAGCTCGTCGAATTCATAAGGGACGACCTTCCCAGATTCGCGGTGCCGCGGTACATCCGCATCGTAAAGGAATTCCCGAAAACCGAGACCTTCAGGATAAAAAAGAAGGAAATCGAGGAACAGGGCATCACCGCCGGGACCTACGACGCCGAGAAAAAACTCCGCGTTTCATGAATGGGGCAGGACGGCTTATTCGGCAAAAATCGCGGGACGCCGGAATTGTTATTGTTAAAATCGGCGGCCCGTGTTTTGCTGTGACGAGATCTATCGGCTGCATGAGCGTGCAGTTTGATAATGCTCCATGACAGGTATCCGGGCATGAAAAAAATCCTTCTTTCGCTGATTCCGGCTTTAACGATATCATTCGCGCTCACTGCATCTTCCGCCAGCGCCGGAACAGACGACGGTGATCCCGCCGCAGTTGATCTTTCGGGGTACTGGAAAATCACCGATACCGACGATCCGGGAAACGCCTCCCCGGATGCCGACGATTCACGGTTTGACGACGCGGCAATACCGGGCGACTGGATCAGGCGCCTGTCAAAAAACGAAAACATGGCTGCGACGGTCTGGATAAGGAAAAAGTTCATCATCCCCGCGGACAGCCGCTTCAGGCAGCCGATGCTTTTCATCGAGAGGGTCGCAATCGCGGACGAGGCATATTTCAACGGCGTCAAGATCGCGGCAAGCGGCCTCATGCCGTCCTCTCCCGGCGACCTCCGATACCAGATCGCATGGTACACGCCGCGCCGTTATTTCATCCCCGCGAAACTCGTCAGGTATGGGGCCGAAAACGTCATCGCGCTCAGGGTGTATTCCCACATCCAGAGCGGCATCATGGGCGATATCGCGATCCGCGATTACGGCGCCGACTACTTCGGTCTCATCTCACGGGCGTACCGGCCCCTGATCATGAGTGTTGCGGCCGTAACCCTGAACATCATGCTGCTTCTGGTTTTCGCGCTCCTGTTTATCTCGGAGCCGTCAAAAACCCAGTACCTCTACTTCACCCTGGTGATCGCTTGCACGGTGCTGTGCTCGTTCCTCACGTTCCCCCTGCCCTTCGCGATCGACGGGCTCTGGCGCTACAAGCTGGGGATTGCGCTGTACACCCTCACCAGCTTTTTCGTGCTCCACGGCGTGAAGAAATTCATCGGCTACGAAAACAGGGGCGTCACCCGGACAGCGCTCGCGCTCCTGGCCCTGGTGGTGGGCCTGGAGCTTGCCGCTTCGAACTCGCGCTCCATCGTGTATTACGGCGCCTATCCATGCCTCGTTTTCGTGAACCTGTGCATCCTGGGAGCTGCGGCCATATTCGTCCATGCGGTGAAAAACGACCCCCGGCGGTACTGGTACTTCCTGTTCCTGGCGGTCCCTGTCCCGGTCTCGGTGATGAGAAACTCCTATTTCATCTTCGCGCAGCGTTTCAACGAGCTTCCCCTGGTCATCTTCCTGCACGTCCCGCTCGTTTTCATGTTCATCGCGCTGTACTATATCTACGACTTCGAGAAATCGAGAAAAGAGAAGGACCTGCTGTATACGGCGCTGCTCAGGAAGTCGAAGAACAACATCCGCGCCCTGCGCTCCCTCAAGGAGAAAAAGAAAAAGGCCGAGCCCCGAAATCTGATCGCGAACGTGATCGAATACCTCGACGCCAACTACGCCGAAAAATACGACCGGATCGAGTTGTCGAAAAAATTCGGGCTCAACGAGGATTACATGGGGCAGATATTCAGAAAGGCGACCGGGACCAACATCTCGAACTACATCAACATCAACAGGATCAACGCGGCCAGGGAGCTGCTCACCGACACCAATGCCAAGATCATCGATGTGGCCTACCACGTCGGCTTCGACAACCTCACTCATTTCCATCGCCAGTTCAAGAGGCAGACCGGCTGCACGCCGAATGAATACCGGTCCATCGTGAAGAAAAACGGTTAGAGACGCGGGGAAACGAGTTCTCCGCGGTTGATGGTCTTGAAAAACCTCGTCCACCGGTACGGTTCGCTCAGGGTGATCGCACCGGACGGGCACAGGGCGGCGCAGTCCCCGCATCCCATGCACTGGCTTATTCCCGGATCGCCCAGCAGGTCGCCGACATGGGGCTTCATGCAGGCCTTTTTTCCGGTCATCATGATCGAATCGGCCGGGCACGCCCTGACGCATAGTCCGCATCCCGTGCACCGCATCGTGTCGACCGTGACCCTTGCCCAGGCGACCTGTTTCACGTTCCCGTATCCCGGCAGCAGCAGTTTTTCAATTAATCCCAGTCTTCCCATGATGATACCCCGCTTCAGTATATTGTTATGCGCTCTCCGTTCTCGTACCAGTCGATCGCGTGCGTCTCCCGCGGCACCATGCCGTCCGGCTTGCCGACCGGCCATCCCACTGCCAGGCTCGAGACGAACCTGTACGGATAGGATATGCCGAACTTTCTCTTCCATTTCAGGGAATACTTGAACGCCGTCTTGGCGAAGCTGACCCAGCAGGTGCCGAGTCCCATGCTGTGGGCCGCGAGCACCATGTTCTGGCCCGCAATGCCGCAGTCGAGGTCCGGATTTCCCACTCCCCTGACGTCCTTGAATATGAGGATCACAGTGGGCGCGCCGTGCCAAAGGCCCAGCTTTCCGCGCGCGATGAGATCGACCGCACCGAACGGAACCGGGTGCAGCTCGTAGCGGTTCAGGCGGATAAAAATCTCGGCCAGGGGCCTGAGCCAGAAAAAGCCCTTTCTGCGGTAATCGAGCACGGCCCTGAACAATTTCAAGAGACGGACAACGGCGGATGTCATGTCGCTGATGATCTTCTCGTCGCGGATGACGACGAACTTCCACGGCTGCGCGTTTCCCGCGGACGGGGCGAAGCGTCCCGCCTCGAGTATCCTTTTGACCATGAATTCCGGGACCTGCTTTTTCTGGTACAGGCGGACGCTGCGCCTTTTCAGAATGACTTCCTCGGTCGGAGTAAAAGCATTTTCAAGGTTTGTTCCGGTTGCTTTCTTGTTCATCGAGAGATTCCCCCCATTCAGCCGGTGATGATATCATGCTTCACACTGTCCCTGGTCCTGAACAGGAATACCATGAAAAGGACGGACCAGGCCAGGTCGCCTGCAACCGTCAGCGCAGCCATGATCGTAGCCCTGCCGGTGAAGTAATAATACATGAACATGACAAACAGGATCATCTTACACGCCAGGCCCAGGCTCACGAGACCCCTGTTGAGTCCGAGATCCCGCGACACGAGGCAGTAACCGATTCCGAAGGTGATAATGGCGACCATGAACAGCCTGAAAGAGAGACCCCCGAGGAAATCCCCGGTCACGGCTGTCCGGCCGAAAAAAAGCGCCACGCTGAAATCGGCGAACACCAGCCCCGTGAGGCCGATACAGACGTTCCAGAGACCGGCGAGCGCGAACATGCGCGAATAGAATGTATCATTGATCGCAATCATACGGCTTTGCCTCCGACTTTCCCGATGAACCTGCTCTCGGGCCGCACGGTCCCCAGTATGAATTTCGAAAGGAGCCTCGACATTGCCATGATGCTCAGACTCGGCGGCGCGCCGGGCGATACCGGGAACACGCTCGCGTCGCACACGTACAGGTTGGCGAACTCGGTGCGGAACTCACGGTCGACGTACCTGCCCATCTCGATGGTGCCGCCGGGATGGCCCCCGGCCCACTTGAGGGCCGATATGCTTTTCTCTTTAGCGCCGCCCCGCACCATGATCTCCCGCGCGACATCGACCCCCCTTTTCATGCGCATGATGTCGTTCGCGCTCATGGGTTTGCTCGTCCGTTCGTTCGGGTATATTTCCCCCAGGTCGTCTTCTGCGAGTTTAATGAACAGGCCCATGCCTCTTTTGACCATGGGCCCCTTATACCAGTTCTCGAGCATCACCTTCGGCCTTACCATGTTCATGACGCACCAGGTCCCCCACGCTCCGCTGTTGCCGATCATGAAACCGTCACTTTCTGCATACGATTCGATCGCGTGGCTGAAGGTCTGCTCCTTCCACTGCCCGCCGTCCTTGTACCTGCTGATGCCGAAAAGTATTGTCATGGGATCCATGAAGAACCTCTTGCCGACATAGCCGACCCCGGAGCGCAGCAGTATGCCGGGGCTCCCGATCCCCCCCGCCGCGAGGATCACCGAGCCGCCCCTGACAACCGTTCCATTTCGAAGCTCGACACCTTCGACCCTGTTTCGCTCCCTGTTGAACACGAGCTTTTTGACAGCGGTGGATACGAGAAGGACCGCCCCGTACTTCCCGACGGCCTCATCAATATACCGCCTCGTGGTCCACTTGGCGTCTTTCGGGCAGCCGAGCATGCACCAGTCGCATCCGTGCTCGCACCGGTCGGTATCGACGAACTTGTCCTGGGCCGTAAAGGGCGTACCCATTTTTTCGGCCGCCTCCCTCATCCGCAGAAAACCCGAACCCGGACCGTTCTGGTAGAATCGTTCCGGGAGCGATTTGACGCCGATCGCCTTCTTTATCTCGGCAGCCTCGGGCCTGAAATCCACACCCATTGCGCCGATGATCTTCTTGCTCGGGTCGAACACGTTGCCCTGATAGATCATTGATGATCCGCCGACCGTGATCCCCCGCTCCATGACCACGCCCTCGCGAGAACGGTTGAACACGAAAAAACGCTCCGACAAGCGCGCCCCGAACGGGAAACCGATCATCCTCCTGTGATAGGCGCCCTTCTCGATTATGAGCACCTTCTTTCCCGCCTTCGCGAGTTCGAGCGCGACCGGCGCGCCGCCAGGACCGGTGCCGATAACGATGTATTCATATGATTGGTCTGCCAGCATGCAATTCCTCCTTATTTTCCGCTTGTCCGGTATCCGGCGCCAGCAGCACGCACCATGCCGGTTTCACTGTATATTTTATTGCGCACCTGTTCGACAAAGGCCTGGACCCTGGTTCGTATCTGTCCGTCTCCCCCGCCGTAGAGCTCGCGCTCGAGAAGCAGAATGGGGAAACGCTTCTTTCTGGATTCCTGCTTCATGAGATACATGTCGCCGCCCCACAGATCGCAGAACTTGAGCTTTTCGGCTATGACCGCATCGACCGCGTATTCACTGAACGCGTTTTCGAGAAAATCGAGCCGCTGCTTGAAGCTGTTCATCATGCGCGGACATGACAGGTGGCGGAGGTACCGGCGCGCGAGCGATTCATAGGGATCGCCCTCCTCGTCGGCGATGGTGTCGAAGTGCCTGCTGCCCAGGCAGAGGTTGTCGGCCACGATGGCGGCGCCGCACGACTCGATGAGCTCGAGGTGCGCGGTCTCCTCCATGCAGCCCGACGATATGTACACCCTGATATCGTCCTTTCCGGATACCGCACGGCCCGGAACAGCGGCAAGCACGTCCCTGATCAGGTTTATCGCGTCGACGGCCGGCATCATGGTCACCGCAAGCATGAGCGACAGAAGCTCGCTTCCCCTGACCGGAACCTCTCCGCTCTTTCTATATTCATACAACTGCGCCAGCAGCCTTCTCTTTTCATTGTACAACCTCACCGAATCCTTCAGCGCATCGACACTGATCTTCACCCCGTAATGGTTTTCGATCGACCCGGCGAATCCCCTGAGCTCGTCGGTAAACCGTACGAGCGCAGTATCGCCCGTAATATGGGGCGCCACGAACATGTGCCTGAACCGAGGGCCTGTCCCGGCGTATCTCCAGTTGTCATACATCCTGCGCAGGTGGTCGCACCCGTTCGAGAACACGATGCCGTCGAGAAACGAGAAGTCCCCCTCGAGCGCCTTGCCGAAGCAGCTCCTGACGAAACTGCAGTTTATGGCCGAATAGTAGACGCTCCCCCTGTCGGTTCCCCTGTTGTCGACCGCCCTCATGCGGTATGGTATCATACCGGCGGCATGGATGATTTCCTCCGGCACGTACGAGCAGAAGTACCCGATCACCTTCGAGCCGTCCGCGATCGCGGCGTCGAGATACGGGTTTCGGTCGACTGATGCCATTTTTTTAACGCTGTCGAATATATCCGTCATCCCCAACCCTGCTCCCTGAAGAATTTCGTGATCTCGTTCTTCACTCCCTGCTCGTCCAGGCAGCGCTGGTCCATGATGTCGAGGTTAAGATACAGGGCGGGCATCTTGCGTTTCCCGCAGATGTCCCGGATAATTTTTGCCGCGGCCCAGCCGTGTTTGCATCCCTGATGGCCGGTGAATATCATGCAGTCGATATTGTAGTCCACGAAGAATCTTTCCATCTCGTCGGTAATGAATTCAACCGGCCCGTGGCACTGCCGTCCCATCGCCAGGTGCATCTGGGTGCGGGCGAGGTCGCGGATCATGGTCTCGTTCGTAGAGGTGTCTATCGGAACGGTCGAGACCTGGCCGATGAAATCGGCGACGATCACCGCGCCGAACTCGTCCTCCATCCACTTGAAGATGTACGTGAAAAACGCGATCGGCGGGAACCACAGGAGCACCCTCACCTTCTCGCGTTTCACGATCCCCCTGCCCGCCAGGTAGTTCTTCCTGACGGCCTGGTACAGGCCCTTCGCCATTTTGAGTGCGTGCGGCGATTTCAGGTTGATCTCACGCACGACCCATGCGTACCCCAGGTTGATCATGGTGCCGGGGCACGGGATCGCCTTGTGCATCTCGCAGATCTCGCCCAGGTAAAAGTTGAATTCGTTCACCCGCTCGAGCATCTTCCTGAGCCGGTCCCAGTCGATCTTCTTTCCCAGGTGCTTTTCGAGAAACGCGATCTGGTCCCATATCTGCCGCTCTATATACCGGAATGATTCATCGTCCTTCCAGTAAGGCACGTCGAAGATGAACGACGGCGCGCC
>JAKLIV010000177.1 GCA_022709405.1 Spirochaetota bacterium | reverse complement strand
TGAAAAAGAAGTCAATGGAGCAGACAGACGGAATGACGGCAATGCAAGAGACGCGCTAACTAAAAAATATTATTTTTAGTCAGGAGGCTGTTTTTTTGCTTGAACCGACCTTTAATGGGTGTGTCTCAGTGGCCATCCTATAAATTGATTAAAGATTTATGCAAATCGCTAAATTCATCTTACCTATTGTATATTCGGCATTTATCATGCTGTGCGCCGGACTTCCCGCGTTCGCGGATAAGGCCGCCGACCTTGCATCCTACGACGCGATCAGGACTGCGGCCGCGGATGGAGAAAACGCGGCAGCCGAAAAGCTGTGCGCCGAATTCCTGAAAAAATATCCAGGCAGCAATCTGGTGCCGGACGTGCGCATGGTCATGGCTGACTGCCAGGCTGACCCGGAGGAGGCGCTGAAACAGTACGCGGTCGTCAGGGACAAGTACCGGTTCTATCCCCGCCGCGCCAGGGCGCAGCTTCGAATATGCGAAATACATTTTTTTCTTTCACAGTGGCAGGCGCTGTATGACGAGTCAGGCAGGGGGATTTCACTCGATGCCGCCGAAGCGGTCCAGTTCAGGTATTTCAGGGCGCTCGCAGCCGTGCAGCTGGGCAACATCGAAGAGGCCGAAAACCAGTGCAGGTCCATAACCGGCGAGGGACACTCCCATGCAGCCAGGGTGCTCCTGGCATATATAACCAGACAGAAAAGCGGCAACTCGCGGGAATACATTTACGCGCTCAGGGAGGCGGCCATGGGCGGACCTGAAAACGCGGTCCATCCCTCGGTGCTCTATCTCCTTGGTAAATTCTATGAATCGCAGGGCGACTGGGACAGGGCGTACTCGGCATACAGCGACGTCATCGGGCGTTATCCCGGCTCGCCTGAAGCGGGATTTTCATCCCGGCGCACCGAGGCGCTCAAGGACAAGAACCCGAAGCGCAGACAGTACCTTCCGGACGAGCGCACCATCCGGCAGACCGACCAGCTCGACCTCCAGCCCGAAATCGACGCCGACGAGGAATCCGGCGCGGCCGATGCATGGCACTATTCCCTGTCGATCGGCCCGTTCGGCTCCGCGGCGAACGCACGCGGCATCAAAAAGACCGTCGAAGAGTTCGGGACCGTCAAGATGGCGCGCACCAGGGAGGGCTACATGATCTACCTCGGCAGCTTCGCCGAAAGCGACGAGGCGCTCAAAACGAGAATCAGGCTGGCCGAGGAATACGGCATCAACGCCCATATCGTCAGGGTCTCGCGGGACGAAACAAGGCAGTACATCCACGGGGAGTGAGCATGGATTCCAAGCTGACGCCGATGATGCGGCAATACCTTGACATCAAGAAAAAACACCAGGACGACATACTCTTCTTTCGAATGGGCGACTTCTACGAGATGTTCTTCGAGGACGCGCAGGAGGCCTCGAAAATTCTCGACATTGCTCTCACCTCCAGGCAGAACGACGTGCCCATGTGCGGCGTCCCCTACCACGCCGCCGACAGCTACATCGCCCGCCTCATCAAGGCCGGAAAGCGGGTCGCGATCTGCGAGCAGATGGAGAACGTCCCCTCTTCGGGGACCATCGTCCGCAGGGAGGTCGTCCGCATCGTCACCCCGGGCACGGTCATCGAGCAGAACCTGCTCCAGTCCGACGACAACAATTTCCTGGGATCGGTGATTGTCGGCCGGGACCGCATCGGCCTGGCGTTCGTCGACATCTCGACCGGAGACTTTTTCATCTCGTCGATAGAGAAATCCCTCGACCTTTTCCGTGGAGAAATCGCGCGTTTCGGCCCGAGCGAGGTCGTGTTCCTGGAAGGCGACGCTCCCGAGGACATCGTTTTCGCCGAACACCTGAAAAACAGGGGGATTCCCCTGTACCGCATCAACGAATGGCTCTATGACCGGGAATTCATGCACGGCCTCATCTGCGAGGTGTTCGGAACCGCGTCGACCAAGGGGCTGGGGATCACCGACGACATCGATATCGTGACTGCCGGGTCGATTCTGCAGTACCTGAAGGAGGCGCACCGTCGCGCGTTCGACCATCTCAAGCACCCCCAGAAAATGCTCTCGTCGGAGAGGATGGTGCTCGACGATGCGACCATCACCAACCTCGAGCTCGTGACCGGCATCCAGGAAGGCGGCAGGAAACGCACGCTGTTCTCGGTGCTCGACCATACCATGACCGCGATGGGTAAACGCGCGCTCGAACGCAACGTCCTCCAGCCGCTGCTCGACCGCGCCAAGATCGAGCGCCGCCTCGACATAGTCCAGTACTTCCATGAATTTCACCGTCTGACCGACGACCTGAAACGCCGCCTTAAAGAAATACATGACATCGAGCGCATCCTTTCACGGTTCACTCTGGGCAGGATATATCCGAGAAACTTCCTTGCGCTGGTGCATTCCCTGGACGCAGCGGCGAAAATAAAAAATCTCCTGGCGGAGCAGCCGCACGACCGCTCCAGGGACCTGGCCGATGCCATCCCCGATTTGGGTGAACTTTCAAACAGCCTGTCTGCGGCCATCGCGGACGACCCCGCACTCTCGCCCGAGCAGGGGCCGGTGATCAGGCGGGGATACGACCCGGAGCTCGACAGGCTCTACGGGCTCAAGACCGACGCGCGCGACTGGGTCGTGCGCTACCAGGAGGAGGAGAAGGCGCGCCTGGGCATCCCCACGCTCAAGGTGAAGTACAACAGGATTCTGGGCTACTATATCGAGATGTCGAAAAACCAGGCAGTGAACGTTCCCGAAGGGTACTACCGCAAACAGACGCTCGTTGGTTCTGAGCGCTTCACCACCGACAGGCTCCAGGAGTTCGAGACCGACATACTTTCAGCGTCTGATAAAATCATATCGATCGAGAAGGCGCTTCTGGAAAAGCTGAAGGATTCGATACTGTCCGCGAAAGACGCCCTGCAGACCCTGGCCGGGGCGATCGCCGAAATCGACTTCCACGCTTCGCTGGCCTCGGCCGCCCTTGAAAACCGCTACGTGCGGCCTGAATTCAACGACAACGGCTCTGTCAGCATCCGGGACGGCAGGCACCCCGTGGTCGAAAAATACTACACGCGTGAGGTCTTCATCCCCAATGACGTGCATCTCGACTCCGATGAAAACACGATCGCCCTGATCACCGGGCCGAACATGGCCGGCAAATCCACCTACATACGCATGGCTGCGGTAATCCAGCTCATGGCCCAGATCGGCTCGTTCGTGCCCGCGGCCTCGGCCGACCTTTCGATCGTCGACCGGATCTTCACAAGGATCGGCGCGTCAGACAACATTTCCCGCGGAGAGTCGACGTTCCTGGTCGAGATGAACGAAACCGCGGTGATACTCAACAACGCCACCGAGCGCAGCCTCATCATCATGGACGAGGTCGGCCGCGGGACCAGCACCTATGACGGGCTTTCGATCGCCTGGGCGGTCGTGGAATACATCCAGGGATATTTGCGTTCCAAGACCCTGTTCGCGACCCATTATCATGAGCTGACGCGTCTGGGAAGTAAAAAGGGCATGGTCAACTATAATGTACTGGTGCGGGACCGTGCTCCGCTCAGGGGTGTTTCCGGGGTCGAATTCCTCCACAAGGTGGCTAAAGGGGCGGCGGACCGCTCGTACGGCATACATGTCGCCCAGCTCGCCGGCATACCGAAACAGATCATAAGCAGGGCCTCGACCATCCTCGAAAGGCTCGAGAACACCAAGAAACAGATCGCTCCGGCGGAAGATACCGGCAGTTCCGGGCAGCTTGAAATCTTCAACGCGGCCAACCACCGGGTGATCCAGGCAATCAGGAGCATCGACATCGAGAACATCACGCCGATGGACGCCCTGAATGAATTGAACAGGCTGAAAAAAATCATCGACTGAAGCGCGACAGCCAATAATTCCGACCCTTAATCATATTTTATTAGAAATTGCTTGCTTTTATGCCGAATTTTATATAAATGTAGTATCATTGCTTCCGCGCCCGCAACCGGATATTACTCAGTTTTCTTCAGTTCATAGAGGGCGATGTTTCAGTGGATTATTTTAGCGCGCGGAACCAGCGTTCATATATGTCCGGACGGCCGGATCACGAGGTACGATGACACCGATCCAGTTTAAAGTTGAAAACTATCTGGCAAACTCCTTCATCATTGTGGAAGGCAAGAAGAACGCCAATAACTTCTATATAATCCGCAGCGGCAAGGTCCGGGTCATGAAGGAAAACCCGGTCGCCGGCGAGGACCCCTTCACCATTTTCGGTCCGGGTGATTTTTTCGGCGTCGTCTCGTGCATGAGCGGCCATGCCCGCATCGAGACCGCAATCGCCCTGGAGAACGTGTCGCTCATTTCGGTCGACAGGGAAATGTTCGGCGTCCTGATCCAGAAAAACCCGGCAGTCGCCATGAAGATCATCCGCTTCTTCAGCAGGAAGCTCAGGGAGTTCGACCAGGCCATCACGCACCTCACCTTCAAGAACAGGGTCGAGGAGGACCCTTCTCACCTGTTCAACATCGGCGAATATTACATGAAAAAGCGGGTTTTCAACTACGCGGTGTACGCTTTCCAGAAATTTCTGAAGCACTGTCCAAAAAACGAAAATACCGACACCGCGATCCAGCGTCTGAAAACCCTCAAGGCGCCGTTGTCGGTGCCGGAACCCCAGAGCACCGGCAACATGAACCGCGCGTATAGAGACAACACGATGATCTTCTGCGAATTCGAGCCGGGGAACGAGCTCTTCATAATCCAGTCCGGGAAGGTCAAGATAACAAAGATCGTGAACGAAGAAGTGCTCCTGGCGGTGCTCAAGCAGGGGGATATTTTCGGCGAAATGGCGCTTCTCGACAACAAGCCAAGGAGCGCGTCAGCGATAACGTTCGGCGACGTCGAAGTGCTCGCCATCAACAAGTCAAACTTCGAGAACATGGTCCAGGCCCAGCCCCAGCTCGCCACGCGGCTCATCCAGATCCTGAGCGAAAGGATATGGATCGCGTACCGCCAGCTCGAGAACCTGATGATCCGAGACCACATCGGCAGGATATACGACACGCTGCTGATCCAGATCGAAAAGCAGAAGATCAAAATGGCGCCCAAAACGACTCACAAATTCGATATCGGCACCAAGGAGCTGATCAACATGGTCGGTCTGCCGCCCGAAAAAGGCGACATCATGATGGTGCAGCTCCTCGAGGACAAGAACATACGGCTCGACGAAGGCAAGCTGTTCTGCTCCGACATCGAGGAACTGGAAAAATCAGCCCTTTTCTTCCGCAAAAAATCCGCCATGGAACGAAAGCGTGAAATCAATAAAAATAAAAATATTTAAGGCGGTCCTGTCGGTATTCATCATCCTCGTCCTGCTTATCGCTGCCGGTGGCGGCCTTTTCATCTATTTTTTCCCAAAAGAAAAAATCAAAGAGATCGCGATAGACCAGGCCAGGAAGACGATCAACAGGGAAATCACCATTGGAGACCTGCACTACAGCCCGAGCGGCATAGTCCTCAGCAATGTCGGGATACTCAACAGGAACATCGCCGGCGCTCCGGAATCCGAGAAGGTTTTCGCCCAGGCCGAGGACATCTACCTGAGGTTTTCGATCTTCGACCTTCTCGAAAAGAAGATCAAATTCAGCTATATCTACCTCGAAAACTTCAGGTTCAACATCATTTTCGACGAAAACGGCGAATCAAATCTCGCCCAATTCATAAAAGAGCTAACAGAAAAAAAAGAATCCCCCATATCCGCGAGCATCTCGAACATAAAGCTGCACAACACGGTGATCACGCTCCAGAAAGCGCCCGAATCGCTGAAGCCGCTCGAAGGAACATACATGTTCGACGGGCAGCTCAGGTTCGCAAAGGATGGAAGCATTTTGATCGCCGAAAGCGAATTAAGGCTTCCCGAAGACCGGGGTACGATGTATCCGGAACTCACGGTAAACACCGGCCCGGAAGGATTCAAGATCACCGGCGGAATCGGACTCAAAAAGACATCGCTTATCTGGGTGTACCGCTGGGCCACGACGCCCAAGCCTTTTTACCTGATTACCGGCGACATCACCGGCCTTGTGATAACAAAGGACGCGGTAGAGGGATTCGTCAAGGCATCGTCGACGCTGACCAATTCGAAGCACACGCTGTACGCGGACGGATTCTGCAGGGTGAGCATCAAGGACAGGACGATACTCATCGCGAACGCCGACGGCAAGATAAACGACTCAAAACTGTGGTTCAATTATCTGCAGTTCACCTGGGCCGGAACCAATGTCAGGTTCAGCGCGAAGAACATCGACGCGCAGGTGGTCGACGTCATCCCCCTGGTAGATCCCATCCCGAGAAAGCTCTATGGCCGCATGACCGGGGAGCTTTCTTATGAAAGAGGGATATGGAACGCCAACGGCAAGGTCTACGATGTCGGATACGACAAGCCGAACAATACCATTTCGGGCGTCACGACCGAACTGACCATCATCAACAACCTGTTCACGAAAAGCAACATCAGGGCCGCGGTTCTCGGCCAGCCATGCACCGCGTCGCTCGCGTCCACGGATAAAACGCTGACAAGGGTCTTTCTCAATGTCAAGGCCGACCGGTTCGTTTTCCCGCACCGAAGCGAAGGTGAATACAGAAGCCTTGACCTCACTTTCCCTTTAGAGGTGACCGGGCAGGCCGAGATCGGCGAGTTTCTTTACGGGAACTACAGGTTCAGTAACGTTCAAGGCCACTATCTCTGGGCCGGGAACAGGGCCATACTGAACAGCTTCACGGCAGGCTTCATGGAAGGCTCGGTCAAGGGACGGGCTTCCGTCGACGCCAATGTAAAGCCGCCCGAACTTACGGCGGGAATCATCTTTGACGGGGTCAAGCTGCAGCGTCTGTTTGAGGGGAGCAAACTGTTCGGCAACAGGCTTTTCGGCAACGTGGGAGGCAGCGCCAATATCACGCTCAATCTGAGGGAAAACCTGCTGGATTCAATCCGGGGAAAGGCCGAATTCTCGATTGACAGGGGCAAGGTCACCAATACCGGGATTCAGAACGGACTCGGGATCTGGCTCGCTGAGCTCAAGTATAAGATCATGGATCTCGAGTTCAACAAGATTTACGGCAACATCGAAATCAACGGGCCGAAATACACGGTCAACTCATTCATCTTCAATTCGCAGAACATACGGTTCAACATCAAGGGAGTGTTCACCGACCAGCTCGTCGCAGACCCGATTTCGATCAACATGGAGTTTTCGAAGTATTTCATCCAGGACATCGCCAGGCCGCTGGTCGTGGCCTCCGGCTACAACAAATACCTGCGCGGCGACTGGTACTACATTCCATTCCAGGTTAACGGCGACCTTACCGACAGCAGGAACATCAAGAAGCTGTACTGATCAGTATCTCACATCCGCGAAGTCGACCCATCCGCCGGCCTCGATCAGGGAGCGGTCAAAATCCGAAATCAAAAACGGCACCCGCTCCTCGACGCCTTCAGCCGTGAACACGAGCTCGTTTTTTTCAAGGTCGGTTTTGACCGTCGTGTCTTTCCCGTAAAAAAGCTCGAATATCCTTGAAACGGTCTCCGGGGAAAGCTCGATCGCCATCATTCCGCAGTTGAACATGTTCTGCCTGAATATCCTCGCGAATTTTCCCCCGATCACGAGGTTGATGTCGTTGGCCTCGAGGGCCCAGGGCGCGTGCTCCCGTGAAGAACCGCAGCCGAAATTCTCCCTGGTAACGATTACCGATCTGCCGGGAATGTCCCGAGCGGGAGCGAAGCCCTCGATCTTAAGGTCCTCGAGCAGATACGGCTTCAGCGCCTCCCTGGTGATCTCGGTGAGGTACTTTGCCGGGATAATCTCGTCGGTGTTGATATCTGACCTGTCAAGGAACAGTACCTTTCCGCTGAAATTCTTCATGTAATCCCCCTTAACCCTTGAATAGCGGCGAATTCATTATATGCCCCGCAAGGGCCGAGGCCGCTGCGGTGGCGGGGCTCATCAGATGGACCATGCCACCTTTACCCATCCTGCCGTTGAAGTTCCTGTTCGTGGTCGAGGCGCAGACCTCTCCGGGGGCAAGCACGCCGTTGCTCATCCCGAGGCACGCCCCGCAGGTGGGATTGGTCACGCAGAAGCCTGCGTCCATGAATATTTTTATCAGGCCCTCTTCGAGCGCGAGCCGGTAAACGTTCGGTGTAGCGGGAGAGAGCACTCCCCTTACCGCCGGGCTGATCGTCTTTCCCCTGAGCACGCGGGCCGCTTCCCTCAGGTCCTCGATCCGTCCGTTGGTGCACGAGCCGATATAGACCTGGTCGATCGGGACGCCTTCCATCTCCCTGACCGGCTTCACGTTGTCGGGCCTGTATCCGAAGGTGACGACCGGCTCGAGCCCCGACACGTCGTGCTCGATGACCTCGTCGTAGATGCAGTCACGGTCGCTTATCCAGCGGCTGAAATCGGCGAGGGCCTCGCCCTTTGACCCGTAGCTTTCCCTGATGAAATCCC
>JAKLIV010000176.1 GCA_022709405.1 Spirochaetota bacterium | reverse complement strand
TCTCTTCCAGGTCAAAGGGCCTGCTTTCGAGCGACATTTTCCCGGCCTCGATCTTCGAAAAATCCAGGATATCGTTTATGACCGCAAGAAGCCCGTCAGACGCCTCCCTGATGGTGTTGAGATACTCTCCCCTCTCCTCGTCGTCCATGGTCATGAGCGCAAGGTCGGCCATACCGATTATGGCGTTCATCGGGGTTCTTATTTCGTGGCTCATCTTCGCCAGAAAGTTCGATTTTGCCCGGGTGGCCGATTCGGCTTTCTCCTTGGCGCGGATCAGGTCCTCCTCTTTCTTTTTCGATTCGGTTATATCCTTGGCGACGCCCCGGTAACCTTCGAAGTTTCCGGATGGGCCGTATCTGGGAACGCCGTTGACCCTGATGATAACGATATTACCCGACCGGTGCCGGTACTCGTACTCGATATCGCTGATACTTTCCCTCGCTGCGCCGATTCCGGCTATGATCTTTGTTAGCTGTTCTCGTTTGTTTTCGTTGATCAGCTCATCATAATATTTTCCTATCAATTCATCGGGGCGATACCCGAGTATCCCGAACACCTGGTCGCTCAGAAATTCGAACCTTCCATCCCGGTCAGTTTCCCAGAAATAATCCGACGAGCTCAGGGCCAGGTCCCTGAAACGCTGCTCACTGTTGCGCAGATTTTCCTCCATAGCTTTTCGGAGAGTAATGTCATTGATGGTGAAAATGAAGCAGGGCCGATTCTGTATCGTTATCCTGCTCACAGACACGATTCCGAATTTTGTTTCACCGTTCTTGGTCATGTAGGCGCAATCATGATCCCTTATCTGGTCGGATTCCATAAGCCGCTTTACCAGGAGCTCCCTCTGAGCTATATCCTTGTAGACATACAAATCGTATATTGATTTCCCGATGACTTCCTCCCTGCTGTAGCCGAAATAGTCGAGCAGTTCCTGGTTCACCTCGAGGATAACGCCTTCATCCGCGGTCGTTATTCCCATCATCACCGCGTTGGTCTGAAACGCCTTGAAGAATTTTTCCTCTGATTTTCTGAGTTGCGCGATTACGTCTTCCTTCTCAAATTTCAGCAGAAGGGATTCTTTCATTGCGCGGTTCACCCGCACACCGGTGACAAGCATAATCACGTAGAAAAGCAGCGCCATCAGGCCGGAGACCGTCGAGTCTGCATCCCCTGCGATCAGAAACCTTATCGATATCGGGAACAAAACCGCGGTGCTGAACGCCGCGAAGGACTCCATCCTGACAGACATCGTCCCGATGGAGCCCGCAGCCATTCCGCCCATGAGGAAAAAAACGTAAACGCCATGATAGGCGGGAACGTCGAAGAGACCTGCGGAACCGATGACGAGTCCGAACAGGCCGATCCATACCATGAAAATCCCCGCCCACAGGCCGTGGTTTTTTATCCTGTCGAACCGGCCCAGATACCGCCACACCATGACCGACTGAACCAGCGAAAAGACGAGGTTCAAGGACATCCACAGGGCGAGAATATCGGATCTGACACAGTCCCACAGGATAAAGGCAAGGAAAAACATGCCCAGAAGAGCGGCGACGATCCCCCCTTTCGAATTGGCGTACAGAAGCCTTACCTCTTCAGGAAGCGTCCGGGGATCGGATGATATTGAAAACCATTTGCTCATGCGGCATACGCAAAAGACAGTAATCCATTTATCATACCATATGCGCGCATCGGGCACAATAAAAATTATAAGGATTTTTCGGGCATCAGAACATCTCGAGCTGGCCGTCGTCAACGGCTGCCGAACGGCGTTTTTCGGCGTTCACCAGGTCCTTTTCGATGCGGTCGAGCAGCGGGCTCCTCTTCTGTACGAGAATTCTTCCCCTGAAGGCCCTTTTCCGGGCGTGAGACAGATACAGGCGTGAAACGGTTCGGGTCATGCCCACATACAACAGGCGCTCCTCCTCCTTCAGGCGGTCATCGCTCCTGTCCCCGAAAAGGGTCATGGGGATGATCCCGTCCTCGCACCCGGGGATGAAGACCGTGCCGAACTCGAGCCCCTTGGAAGCGTGGATGGTCATGATGGAAACCGATTCGGCGCGCGGGTCGTAATCGTCGACTCCGGTCCGCAGGGCCAGGGCCCTGAAGAATCCCTCGTAATCGTCGCGGTACGAATCCGCAACGGCAAGCAGCTTCCCGGCCTCTTCAGGGGCCGGGTTGAACCGCCCGAAGACCCTTGCCAGGACCTCGCTGACGGGCCGGTACCCGGCGATCATCTCAAAGACCGCGAGGTCGTCCCCTTCGAGGGATTCCCCCTTTCCGGCGTGGATCCGCCTGAAATACCTGAGCGCGTCGGCAAGCGGCCCGCGCCGGTAGAATGGATCGGTCTCGGTGACCTGGCAGGGTATGCCGTGGTAGGCCATGGCCTCGCACAGGGGCCCGAACATGAACGACGAGCGGCACAGCACCGCGATGTCCGAGAAGCCCTGGCCGCCGCACTGTGCGCGGCCGTCCGAGATGCCGCTGTCCATGGAAAAGGATCGCACGCCGCCCATCATCTCTTCGATCGCGGCGGCTATCCAGTCAGCCTCGCTCCTCTCGCTTTCGGTTTCCTGGATGCGCACCTTCATGTCCAGCGCGACGCCATCGAGCGGCGAATCCCCGCCGATCACCAGGCTCCCGGCTTTCAGAACCGTGCCCGGGCAGCGGTAGCTGCGCGAAAGCCTGATCACCTCGAGGCCTTTAAAATCATGCTTCATCTTCTCTATGAAACGCACGTCGGATCCCCTGAAACCGTAGATGGCCTGGTCAGGATCGCCGATGACGAACAGGTTGCCGCCGGAACCGCCAGCCAGGTGCGCGAGCATCTCGTACTGGCGCGCGTTGATGTCCTGGAACTCGTCCACGAGCACATGCCGGTATTTTTCGCGGTACCGGGACGCGATGTCGGGATGTTCGCAGAATATCTTCACAGGAAGACAGATCAGGTCCGCCAGGTCCACTGCGTTTCTGCGCCCGAGCTCGCGGTTATAGGATTCGAAAATCTCTTCGATCCCGGCCGGTTCCCCCCGCCCGTCCTTGACCGCATCTATGGCCCGTGCGGCGGCGTTCGCACCGCCGGCCGGAGCGAGGGCGTTCAGGATTTCCATCCTTTCATCCTCGTCGACGATGAGGAAGTCGACCTCCCTGCCGGCCAGGTCGAAATGGTCCTTGAGCACCCCCAGCCCGAACGCGTGAAACGTCATCACGTCGACCGGCGCGCCGGTAGCGGCCGCGATGCGGTCCCGGATTTCTGAGGCCGCCTTGTTCGAGAACGTGATCGCCAGGATGTTTTCAGGCGGCACACCCATATCGCCGATGAGACGGCGTGCGCGCTCGGCCAGTATCCTCGTCTTACCCGACCCGGGCCCGGCCAGGACCATGCACGGCCCGCCCGCGTGCGCAACCGCGCGCTCCTGTTCGGGATTGAGTCCGCCGGATGTTACGGCGCGTGCCGATTCGCTCCCGCCTTCGCCGTGTTCGTTGCCGGGATCCGCCTTCGAATCCGCGACAAGCGCCCTGAATTCATCGACGTCGAAATCGATCGTCGGGCGCAGCACTCTTTCGGCCCGCGCGCTCTCTTCGGCCGCGAAAAGCCCGGGTCCTTCGATCGCCGGGCCGACGCCGAAAACCGAGACCCTGCCGAACTCGCCATCGTATCCGTCCTCGACCGCCACCTCGCCGCGCCTCAACCGGGCGATGCCCCCTGCGATCCGGTCTCCGGCCGCCTGCTCGATGTCGGCGATGTTTGCGAAAAGCAGGATGTGGAACTCGGACCCGAGATCTTCGATCATGCGGGCATACAGGCTGCGCACGCTCTTGCCCGCGGCGCTTTTCTGGCCCAGGGCCTCGGCGAGCAGGTCGGGCAATTGAGTGATGGAATGAAATACCGGCCTGCCGTCAAGCCCCGGCGTGCGGTCTGCGAGCTCGGCCACGCGGTACATGACGCCCTTTGTCACGGGCCTGCCGCACACCGGGCATAGCCCTCCATGGCGCGCGGTCTCCAGCGGGCTCCAGCATACGCCGCACTTGCGGTGCCCGTCGAGATGGTACTTGCCTTCCTGTGGAAAAAACTCGATCGTGCCCAGGAATCCTTCAGGGCCCCTGAGCGAGCCGATTATGCCGTTGTACGACACCTCGCCATCGAAGATATTGGCCTCGCGCCCGAGCTTCTCAGGCGAGTGCGCGTCGGAGTTGGATACGAGCTTGAACCGGTCGAGAAAGCTGCACGACCAGTTCATGGGCGGGTCGGACGAAAGGCCGGTCTCGACCGCGTGGATGTGCGGGGTGAGGTCCTCGTAGCATTCGTCGATCGAATCGAACCCCGACATGGACCCCAGCACCGAAAACCACGGGGTCCAGATATGGGCCGGCACGAGCTCCGACAGCGGGTCGGATTCGAGCACCATCTCGAGCAGGTACTTCGAGTCCAGGCCCAGGATCGGCCTGCCGTCGGATTTGATGTTGCCGACCTTTTCGAGCCGCGCCTGAACTTTTTCGGCCGCGGCGAAATCCGGAAAAATGCACACGTTGTGCACCTTGCGCACCCTGCCGTCCTTTTTGTAGATGCTGCTGACCTCTCCGCTCAGCATGAAGAATACTTCGCCTGGAATGTGCGGCCCGGCAAGCCTTCGGGACTGTTCGAGCCTGAGATCCTTTTTGAGGCGAAACAGGCCGTTTCCCGCGGGCTCGAGCTTGTCCCTGAGCTCGGCCAGCCACCCGGGATGCACGCAGTCTCCGGTTCCGATCACGTCGATGCCCTTGAGACGCGCCCAGTACTCGAGGTGCTCGGGCGTCAGGCTGGCGCTCGTGGCCAATGAAAAATGCGAATGGATATGGAAGTCGGTGATGAATTTCATGGGCGCCCCTCCTTGTTCATATCCGCCGCAAAAATTATGTAAACCTTTTTTTTATTGACGCCACTGCAAAACTGCGGGTAGAGTTTTACCCTGCGCATGCAGCCTCACCGCATGCGTCTGTCGCGGCCCTCGATGGCCAAAAAACCCGGGTAACGGGCGGCAGAGCATCACCGAGGAAAAATGAACAGATATATCAATTTCGTCCTTGAGCGGCCCAGGGTCGTGATCGCCTTCCTATTAATCGCAACCGCCCTGCTCGGAGCCGGAATCCCCAGGCTTGGATTCGACAACTCGATAGAAGTCATGATGCCCCAGCAGGACCCGGAATATATCCGCTACGAGAAGGTGAAGGACATATACGGCAATATCGGCAAGTATATCGTCATCAACCTCACCTCGGACAAAATCTGGTCGGAGGATTTTTTCGTGCAGGCTGACGCCTTTGTCTCCGACCTTGAAGAATTTAAAACCTATGACGAGGCGCGTGAAACTGAAAGGCTCGCGCGTCTCGGCGCAGCAGCCGGGCATGAGCAGAGCCGGGACCGGGTCCTCGCCCTTTTCGAGGGGGATGCGCCGTTCAGGCGGGCCCTTGCGCGCAGCATGGACGGGCTGTATCGGGGTGAAACGCATTACACCCCGCGGATGATGGCCGCTGTGCTCAGGGAGATGTCGCGCATCAGGGACATCAAGAAGATGCAGATCATCACCACTATCTTTTCGCCCCTGACCGCAAAGGACATCAGCGGCAGGGACGACACCCTGCGCGGGGTTGAAATCATCCCCGTTGACGAAAACGGCAAAAGGATGCTCCCGCGTACCGAAAAGGAAATGGAGGAATTCAGACAGCGGCTGTGCAAAAATCCCGCATTTGAAGGCGGCCTGTACGCCCGAAACAGGCAGAGCGGCGAAATCACCGATTTCTGCGTGCTCATAAACCTGGCGAACATCAAGAAGACCGAGGACGTGATAACCAGAGAGATATGGAACATCACCTCAAGCTACAAGACCATCTCGCTCATAGCCCACGGCTACCCGATCGTCCACAAGGTGATGAACGACTACATGAGAAACGACCTCGAGACCTTCCTTCCCCTGGTGCTGCTCGTGGTGGCTTTCGTATTTTTCCTCAATTTCGGTTCCGCAACCGGCGTTATCCTTCCCTTCATGACCCTGGTCATGGCCGATGTCTGGACCCTGGGCCTTATGGGCCACATGGGCAAGAACCTCACCATTATCGGCATCTCGCTGCCGACGCTCCTTGTTGCGGTCGGCAGCTCCTATTCAATCCATATAATGAACCAGTATTATCTCGACTTCGATTCGATAAAAAAAGCGGGAAAATTAAAGGGCCTCGGGCTTTCCATGATGCATATATCGACAACGGTTTTTCTCGCTGGCCTTACGACCTTCCTGGGCTTCATATCGCTGATGACCAACCAGGTCGTGGGCATCCGCGAATGGGGACTTTTTTCGGCGATCGGGGTTTTTTTCGCCGTACTCATCGCGACCAGCCTCATCCCCGCGGTCCTGGTCCTGGTTCCGCAGCGCCGCGCCCGGCAAAAAAGCCTGCTTGAAAAAATCCAGAGCTCGGCAACCATCGACGCCTTCATACGCGGAGTGACGAAGCTCTCGGTAAACCACCACCGGGCAGTGATCGCGGTGCTGTTCGCGGTCCTCATCGCTTCATTCGCCGGAATCTTCAGGCTGAAAGTCGAGACCGCCTTCATGTCCTTTTACAAGGAGCACGACCCCGTCAGGGTGAACAGCAGGCTCCTCGGCGAAAAATACGGCGGGTCCGCAGGCATAAGCATACTCATCGATTCCGGAAAAGCCATGGGCATATACGATCCCGGATTCCTGCGCACCGTCGACGAAGTGCGCGCGTGGCTGACCGACAAAAAGAACTCCGACCTGTCGGTCGGCCGCACCGACGCCTTCCCGGATGTGATCAAGACCATGAACATGGCGGTCAACAACGACGATCCGGCGTATTACCGGATCCCCGACCGGGAGGTTGATGTGCTCGATTTCATGGAAATCTACGCCGGAGAGGACGCTGACTCCGACGGCAGGATCGACGATTTCAAGCCGTTCATTGACCGGGAACACCGCACCGTCATGATCTTCGCTAAAATCTGGGAAGGATACAGGGAATACCACAGCACGAGCGATCTTGTCTACATCCAGGACAGGATAGACCGCCACCTCAGGGAAACGCTGCCGCCGGGGTGCACCCACACCATATCAGGCGAGCCCGCGATTCTGGTCAAGCTGGCGGATTACATCACGACCGGCCAGATCATGAGCCTGGTGTTCAGCCTCGCGACCGTATCGCTGATCATCGTCCTGCTGTTCAAGAACTGGAAGGCGGGGCTCGTCGCCATGATCCCCATGAGCACCGCTGTGGCGGTCAATTTCGGAATCATGGGATGGACCGGCATACGGCTCGATTCGGCGACCGCCATCATAGCCTCCATAACGATAGGGATCGGCGTCGACGACACGATCCATTTTCTCAACACGTTCAGGCACTTCAAGAAGCAAAACCTCGGCGTAGACGAGACCATAACACGAATCCTGGCGCACGCCGGCAAGGCGATCATCTACACATCGGTCGCGCTGGTCATGGGCTTTTCCATACTCGTTTTCTCCAATTTCAGACCGATAATCCTGTTCGGGGTTCTCTCGTCGCTCACGATGATAATCACCACCGCCGGCGCGCTCGTCCTGCTCCCCTCGGTGATCAAGGCGACCGGCATGGACCTCCAGGAAAGCGATTCCGATTCGCTGTTCTGGAGAATTTTTCATATAGGACGTTATTTCAATATAGACGAGGCTCCGGGCGCGGAATTATCGGAAGACTGACCCGGCGGGAACGTTCCAATGATCGAAAAAATCAACGACCATATCTCCATGATATTCACCGAGCAGGGGTTCACCTTCAGCAACTGCGTGCTGATCGACGACGAACGCAGAACCGCGATCGACAGCGGCGCAGGAAAGATAATGAAATCCATAGATCCCCCCTCCGTCGAGACCCTGCTGATCTCGCACCACCACGTGGACCATATCAACGGCAACGATTTCTTCACCCGTGCGACCATACTCGCCCATCCCCTGGAGAAAGAGGCCATGCAGGACCCCATGAAGACGACAGCCACGCACGGCTGGGGCGAGCTCATGGACGAGGACATCATGAAACTCGCCGAAAACCTGACCGGCAGGATGAGGCGCGTGCTCGAACCATGGCCGGTCCACGGCACGTTCGCCGACCGCGACGTGTTCGACTGCGGCAGGACGAAGGTGATGGTCATACATACGCCGGGCCACACCGCGGGCCACTGCTCGTTCTACTTTCCCGACGAGGAGTTCATCTTCACCGGCGACATCTGCCTTTCGAAAGTCGGTCCCTGGTACGGAGATCCGGACACGACCATCGACGAGTTCCTGGACTCGGTCGACCTGATTATCGGGTTGAAGCCTAAAAAACTCTCCACGGGCCATGTCAACCGGGTCATTACCGAAAAAATACCCGAGCAGCTCACCGAATACCGCGACCGGATACACAAAAGGGAAAAACGCATCCTCAATTTTCTGAAAAAGGGCCCGGCGACGCTGAACGAGATGGCGGAGCGAAAGCTGATTTACGGCCTGCACCCGAACACCTTCGTGCTGTTCTGGGAGAAAAGCATGCTCAAAAAGCACCTGGACCGTCTCGCAG
>JAKLIV010000175.1 GCA_022709405.1 Spirochaetota bacterium | reverse complement strand
TTACCAGTGAATCAATATATTCCTGTTTGACCATCGTATATCCTTCCGAATTTTTGTGTGGTTACTTAAATTCTCGGATATTTCGATGGTCATTCTTATTTTACCCACACTTTACCGTGAAGAGCCTTATATTTTAATTGACATATTACTCCCGATACTCATATTATTCACCTGTCTGACACGGGTTCCCTGGATCGATTCCATTCAGCAGGACTATCCCTTTACCAAAGCATATATAATCCGTCCTGATCACGTAACATTGAGAATCACTGTCATACACATAATAAAACATTTCGTCCGGACGGTAATTTTTCAGGTATAAAGGTGGATAACTCAATCGTTAAAAACATCTTTCTCTCACTCGCCGAATACTATTCTACTTATGAACACAGGCGCTTCACCGGATCACTGTCCAATGTTCAGCATGTCCAGAGACAAAAGCTTGCGTCACTGCTTAACCTCGCTGAAAAAACCGAATACGGAAGCCGGTTCGGGCTGCATGCTGCGATGACCTGGGAGGAATTCAGCAAAAAAATTCCGATCGTCGACTACAGAGACCTCGCCGGACTCGTTACACGGCAAAAGATGCTGGGCACGCCGGTAATAAGCGGAAGCAGTTGCAGATATTATCAGCCGACTACCGGAATGAACGAATACGTGAAGTGGATCCCGTTTACCGACCAGTTTCTCGCGGAACAGGAAGCGGCAATGTCGCAGATCCTTGTTGAATTCAAAAAAAAGAACTGGGACATTTTCAAAGGCAGACATTTCTGGTCAGTACCCTGGTATCCCCCGCTCGTTCTTGAAGAGATGAAACGGTACGGCGACGGACGCAAAACGGATTCTTTCCTCAAAAAGAAGATCAAGTCGCTGTTCATGATCGTCCCGGAAACAGTATCATCCATCGAAAGCTACGAGGGCTATTGCCTTGCAAACCTCTCGTACCTCGCTTCGTGCGACGATCTTTCACTTATTTCCGTGTGGGACCCGGCATTTTTCCTGAACCTCATAGATCGACTCTCCACACACCGCGAAGAGCTTGCCGAAATACTATGGAGCGGCACATGGGGTAAAAACAAAGGAGAGCTCGGCGGAATGGAGTGTCCGGAATCCAGAAGGGCTTCAAGGATCCTGTCGGGCTGGGAGGGGAAACTCACCCCCGATTTCACCAGGAGCATGTGGCCCCGGCTGTGCATGATCAGCTCATGGGACACCGGGTCATCGAAGCCCTGGATTCGGGAATTGCTGAAGCTCTTTCCCGAAATACCCTTCCAGGCCAAAGGCCTCTGGGCCACTGAAGGGGTCGTCACCATACCCTGCGAAGGGAGGTTCCCCCTTGCGGTCACGAGCCATTTTTACGAGTTCCTTGACCTGGAAACGAATGAAATACACCCCCCATGGGGACTGCGCAAAGGCCAGTTCGTCAGCCCGGTCATCTCGACCGGTTCCGGCCTGCTGAGATACATAATGCGCGAAAGAATCGAGGTAACCGGCTTCCTCGATCAGTGCCCCTGTTTTCACTATCATGGAAGAAACTCGGGAATGGACATCGCCGGAGAAAGGCTGAACTCCTGGCTCGCGCAGAAGGTGCTCGACAAGATATCGGCGCTGTTCGGCATTAATACCGTATCCTTCTTCGCCGTTCCCCAGGAACACAGCAAGGAAAACCGGCCCTTCTATATACTGCTGTGCGGACCGGTGATCGACAATTCCATCGTCAGGACGATCGCTGACAGCGCCGAAAATCTCCTCATGGAACACCTCCACTACAGGCTCGCCCGCGAGCTTGACCAGCTTGCTCCGCTCAGGATACTGTCTCATCCCAATCCAAGACAGCTCTATCAGAAACTGACTGCCGACTGCGGCTCAGCTACAGGAAATGTCGAAATCGGTCCGCTTGCCGTCTGGCAAAAACGGGATATCCGCCCTGATGAAGAGCTCTGCTGCATAACCGCCTGAAGCCCTTCATGCCTGAAGGGCTTTTCTCCCCGAAATGACGCTGTAGAGAATTCCGACGGCAGGCAGTAAAATGAATACAGCCCATACGCTGCAAAGGCATATCAGGCAGAACATCCATCCCATGACGGAGAATGGGGCATATCCCGAAAAGGTAAAAAGAAATGAACCGGCAAAAACAGCCGCCAGGCCGGGGAACATGCGCCCGAAGGTTTCGGCCTGCGCCTCGATCAGCGACTCCCGCAAACCCATTCCGCCCGAGACATTCGAACCGGCGGCCAGCAACAGGCCGGTCGTGCAGTCAAGACCGACGGCAACAGCTGCACATACTACTGTCAGAACCGGAAAGGTCAGCTGAACCCCGAAAATGACGGCAGCGCCGAAAGCCGACACAAGTACCGCCGACAAGGAGCCGAAAACCGCCGGGCATACCCGCCACTTCTTGAAAAGGATCAGCATAGAGACTGAAGCGCATAAAACGGCGAAAAACGCCCCCCGCCACCATGCGCCTGCAGCCCCGGCTGATACAACGCAATAATCGACCGCTTCGCCTGAGCTGCGCCGTTCATATCTCCTCCCGCTCTCATGACTACCGCGAGGCGTGACCGGCGTATCGGCCTGCTGCAACGCGCCGTGCCTGCTGAAGATTCCGGCGGCCGAAGCCGGCACGCGGGCCCTGATATTCACACGGCGCAATTCGGCGTCCACAAGACCCTCGAAAATGTCGGGCAGACCGTCGGAATCTCCGTCCCTGCCCGAATATGCCGAATAATAGTCCTTTATGGCCGATTCGTTCCGCGGGATTTCATATGAGTCGGGATCTCCCCGGTTCACCGCCATATGCATCCCCCTGACCGCGTCGGCAAAAGAATATGTATGAATCGCCGCAGATGCTCCGGGAGATCCGTTCATCCCTCGCGCAGTATCGTCCACCGCATCCAGAAATGACGGATCGAGCGCTCCCCCGGCGCGTCCTGAATCAACCGCGACATTCAGATGCGAAGTCCCGCCGAAAAGAACGGCCACGCGCATTGCGGATTCTCGGGGCGCCGAATCTTCACTGCAGAAAAAAAACGGGGTCGTGGAGTAATCGCCCCTTGTCACTGCGAGCGAGAATATCCCCGCAGCTGCAAGGGAAACCAGCGTTACGGCCCCAGGCCTGGCGCCGGCAGCTTTTGCAAAAAGCCCGGTAAGCTTCTTTGCGGCGGCGTCCATATAGCCGGGGCCGGGCATGCCCGCATCTCCCGAAGCGGCCGCAAGGCCCCTGCCCGCAGCCGCCAGCGCCGCGGGCATGAATATGGCTGATGCGGCGAAGGCGCATACAGTTCCCATAAGTGCAAGCAGACCGAATCCGCCGACAGGTCCCGCGGGACTGGATAACAACGCGGCCGACGCGGCAGCGATCGCGATTGCGGAAAAAACAGCGGTCCTGAACACGCCGGCAAGGGAACCCGCCAGGCCGTATTTAAAGCCGACTTCCCGCATCCAGGCGCGTCCGCTGGCGAACGCGCCCGCATACCGGGCCGACCACAGCCCTGTCATCGCAACGATCAGGGGGAAAGCCATGATCCCGGCGGGAGTTATCGGAACGCCGAGATGGCCGAGGAGGCCCGCGGTCCACAGCAGGGCCAGAACGATCGAAAGGCCGCAGAACAGCGACGGCATGAGAGTTCCGGTCGCTGCGAATATCACCGCAGTCATCGCGAGCAGGCACAGGGGCATGATCACGCGCAGTTCACCGAGCGCGTATATACCGGTCAGCCTGCGGTTTTCCGGAGCCCCCGCCGCGGTCAGGACAAGCGGCGGCCGGTTATATTTATCGATGACCGCGCGGAAATAATCGAAAAGCGCATCGGCGCCGTTTTCGTTACGGATCTCCCCGTTGATCCCGAGAGCCTCTGCGTGATCGTCTTTTTTCGAGTATATAAAGGATTCGAATGCAGGATTGGAAAACAGCATTTTTTTATACGCCGCGAACGGGTCCCTGCCCGGGGGTAGTTCCCTCCTGCCGTCATCCATGGGGACGAGAGCCCTGGCCGAAATCGAACCGCGCTCGCCGGTCATGCTCAGCGCCGACAGCGGATCCGAGAGCGAGGCCAGCATCCCCCTTGACTTGAAAAGGTACAGGGTCTCCCATGTTTCGAGGATTTTTCTGAACTCGTCCCGCGTCAGACGGTGGTCGGCCCTGATCGAATCCATCCCGTTATACGCCAGGACCGATCGCAGCTGCCGGAATCCTCCCTCGTCCATTCCGCTACCCAGAGCGGCGATTGGCACCGGTTTGTAAAACCTGTATTGGTATGCCCTTCTTTCCCGGGATGACCGGACAATCAGGCCGTCGCCGCCGGGCGCTGCGGTTTTTCCGGCCGCAGAAGCCTGCGCCGAGACATTCCCGGAGCGGCACAGATGTTCCAGGCGGCGGTCTTCGACTCCGGGGTTGAATTCCCTGAATTCCTCAAGTTCGGCGACAAGCTGTCCCAGGGGAGAAAAAACGGCGCGCGAAAAAAGATCGACCCCGTGTACGGACTCGACCGCCACGATAAAGGCGTTCGACGCGTCTCCGAAATCCCATGTTTCCCCCGAAAGGCAGCGGTCGGCCCCCGTCATTCCACGGGCCATGGATCCGCTCGAAGCGTCGAACCTGAGTCCGTGCAGGCCGAGGCAGGCCAGGAGCGCCGCGGCCGCGACGAAGGCGAGGATGATTTTCGGATGTTCGGTTGTGAAGCGTGTCCACCGGTTCATAGGACAAACCATCACGCCTGCGGCACGTTCTTCGACCGGTATTCGGCGGGAGACACGCCAGTTTGTCTTTTGAAAGCGGAGCAAAAATCATTGTAGGAAGAAAAACCGACCGCATACGCGACCGCGAGCGTGTTCTTCAGGGGTTGCTCAATCAGAATCCGCTCGGCATCCCTGACCCGGAACCCGTTCACGAAATTGGCGTAATTCAGGCCGTACCGATCGTTCAGAAACCGGGCGAGAATATGCGGGGCCACTTCCAGTGCCTCGCTCAATACGGAGAGCGACAGGGACTCGTCACGGTAAAAGCGCTCCTCTTCCATGAGTAAGGCCAGGTGCTTTTCGAGGTTCGCGGTTTCTTCAGGACTCAGGGCCTGTTTTCTGCCCCAGGTCCCAGGGCCGGAAATGACGACGTGAGATACCAGGAACGGAAAGCGCTGAATCAGCACGTACATGGCCGCCACGACAGCGCCGATGATTATTACACCGGAATCGAGAAGTGCCGCCGAATGCGACAGGAGCCCGGCGATTCCTGCAAGCGACCCTGCTGCTCCCGCGAGGAGAAGCCCGATCATTCCCCTTGCCATCATGCGGACCATGTTGCCGCGCACATTTCCGGGCCAGGCGTACCTGATAATGACGCCCAGATACACGGGAACGACGATCATTACGGCTATGAAGGCCATTCTCAGCGGAAGGTTCTGCGCCGACACGTATGCTGTGTAAATGATTTCACGGACCCTGTCGGGCTTATCGGCGGCAAAGGGGAATAGAATGATCAGAGAAGCGAAAAACGGAATGAAATGAAACCAATCCTGCCTGTCCAGGCCCTTCTTTTCTTCGACCACGACCTGCGCGTATGAATAGGCCAGCGGACCGAGAAGGAGCGCGGCGGGGATAATCGTGAAAAAAAACCGGGGATAATCGAATATTTCCTGCGTTTCGAGCATTCGGCAGCACAGGGCGAGGCAGCAGAGGTCCGCGACAAGCAGGGAGAGGACAATGTTTCTGAAGCTGAACGACCTTACGAGCAGCGAGACGATCAGCAGCGCCGATGCCGGGCAGCAGATGTAAATGAAACAGCCTGCAAGGTCCAATGAGGCCCCCTTAAATCATTCGTGATCGATTTCCTGCTGGCGCCTGAACTGTGCAGGCGACATAGTCGTGTGCTTCTTGAAAGCCGCGTGAAAAGCCGAATATGAGTTGAATCCGACCGAAAAGGCGACCGAAAGAGTCTGGCGGTCGGGCTCCTCGAGAAAGATTTTCTTGGCCTCGTTGATCCTGTAGTTGTTCAGGAAATTGTTGAAATTCTGCTGGTAGTACGTGTTGAGAAACTGGGAAAGCTGGTGCTGGGTGATCCCCAGGACATCGCTCAGGCGCGCGAGGCTCAGGTCCTCGTCGCAGAACAGCTTCTCCTCCTCCATGATGATTGTAAGCTGCTTGCGCAGGCTGGTCAGGTCGACCCTGTCGAGGTGCGATTTCGCATATGACTTCTTTTTCAGCGGAACGGTTGCGAACAGCATCAGGTACGGGTATTTCTGGCTCAGCACGTAAAATATGATAATGATCAGCGAAAGGAAGTAATTCACCAGCTCGAGTACGGGCGTTGAAATGGTGATGGTGCCCACGATCCCCATCATCCCCATGAACAGCCACAGAAAGATCGTGCCAAGGAGCAGCATGATGGTCCGGTAGGCCGGGTTTCCCCTTTTCATCCTGCTCCAGATCCTCCTGACCGAAACCGCCGTATATATGACAGGAAGAAAAACGGCGGCCCCTGAAGTGAGTATGCCGCGAATGAGGATGAATCCGTTGTCCTGGAGCATTTTACCGATGAATACCGTCTTGTCGTCGCGGTTGAACACTATGATATAGACAATCGCAAAAACAACGGCGAGAAGCGAAGGGACGAAATGCAGCCATTCTTTCTTCTCGATCTTGTTCTTGTCCTCGGTCAGGCTGAGGACATAAAAGTAGAGGACCGGCCCCATGCTCACGATGACCGGTATCTGAACGAAAAACAGTTCGGGAAACGAATAAATCTTTCTGGAATTGAGAAGATAGATGAAGAGAGAGAGAAATCCCAGCTCGGACGTCAGGAGGGCCAGCACGACGTTCCTGAAACGGAACGAGCGCACCAGGTATCCCATGGCCATGATAAGCGAAAGCCCGAAAGAAAAATAGATGATGAAAACCTGTACGGTCATATCTGAAACTCAATAGACGATCTCGAGGACCTCGTCGAAATAGTTGACGAAATGGGCCTTGATCCCCTTCTTGATGTATCCGGGGAGCTCGTCGTAATCCTTCTTGTTTTCGAAAGGGTAAATGATCGTTTTGACGCCGGCCCTTTTCGCCGCGATGGTCTTTTCCTTCACGCCGCCTATCGGCAGCACCTTGCCGGTGATCGTCAGCTCGCCGGTCATCGCGATCCCCTTCTTTATCGGCTTGCCCCTGGCGAGCGAGTAAAGGGCCGTTGCCATGGTAATTCCGGCGGAAGGGCCGTCCTTCGGGGTGGCCCCGGCCGGTACATGGAGATGTATCCGGTGCGTCTCGAAAAAGTCCTTTTTTATGCCGTAATCGTCGATGCGTGAATTCACGTAAGTATACGCGATCTCCGAGGATTCCTTCATCACGTCACCGAGCTGGCCGGTCTGCTTGAACCCCTGGTTTTTCGAGGGAATCGCGGTCGCCTCGATGAACAGAGTCGCGCCGCCCATGCTCGTCCAGGCCAGGCCCATGACCACGCCCGGTATCTTCTTGTCGTACAGCGACTCGTCGGTGAACCTCGGCTTGCCCAGGTACTCCTCGAGGTTCTTCTTCGTGACCGTTATGGCTTTCGTGTCTCCCTCGGCGTGTTTCCTGGTCGCCTTGCGCATGATCTTCTTGATGTGCTTTTCAAGGCTGCGCACGCCCGCCTCCCGGGCGTATCCGTTGATGATCTCCTTGAGCGCGTTCTTGTCGATCTGCACCATGCCCTTCCTGAGGCCGTGATCGAGGGTCTGTTTCGGTATCAGGTATTTCTTCGCGATCTGGAGCTTCTCGTCCATGATGTATCCCGACAGGTTCATCACCTCCATCCTGTCGAGGAGCGGCCTCGGGATGGTGTCAAGCTGGTTCGCGGTCGCGATGAAAAGAGTGTTGGAGATGTCGAACCTAAGGTCAAGATAGTGGTCGAGAAACTGAGAATTCTGCTCCGGGTCGAGCACCTCGAGAAGGGCCGAGGCCGGGTCGCCCTGGAAGCTCGCGCCGATCTTGTCGATCTCGTCGAGCATGATGACCGGGTTGGCGACCCCGACGTATTTCATGCTCTGGATTATCTTGCCCGGCATGGCGCCGATGTAGGTGCGGCGGTGGCCCTTGATCTCGGCCTCGTCCCGCATCCCGCCCAGCGAAAACCTGAAAAACTTCCGGTTCAGCGCCTCGGCGACCGACTTGCCGATCGACGTCTTGCCCACGCCGGGAGGGCCGACGAAACAGATTATCGATCCCGAGATGTTCCCCTTCATCTTGCCGGTGCTGATGAACTCGAGTATCCGCTCCTTGATGTCGTCGAGGCCGTAATGGTCGCGGTTCAGTATCTTTTTGGCCTTGGCCAGGTCGTAGTTGTCCTCTGAATAAATCCCCCAGGGAAGCGAGGTCACCCAGTCGAGATAGTTCCTGCTCACGCCGTACTCGGCGGAATGCGGCTCGAGCAGCCGCATCTTCTGCATCTCCTCGTCGACCTTCCTGGCGGCCTCCTCGGTGAGCTTCAGCTTCTGGATGCGCTCCTCGAACTTCTCGATCTCGGTGGTCTTTTCGTCCTTTTCGAGGCCGAGCTCCTTCTTGATCTCCTTGAGCTGCTCGCGCAGGAAGAATTCCTTCTGCTGTTTCGACATCCTCTCTTCTATCTGGTG
>JAKLIV010000174.1 GCA_022709405.1 Spirochaetota bacterium | reverse complement strand
TCCGTATATCGGTATCACGATGTCCTCGGTGGATCCGCTCGAGTTAATGACCATCTCGCCGGCCTCGTTTCTCTCGGCCATCCATCCCTGGACCTTGAGGCCGTTCGCCGGGTTGACCATGTTGCCTGACTTGTCGAGCCCGAACGTGCCCGCGCGGGTGAAATACTGTTTGTCGCCCTCGGCAACAACGAAGAACCCGTCGCCCGAAATGGCCAGGTCGGTCTGGTTGCCCGTGGTCTGCAGGCTGCCCTGGGTGAAAATACGATCGATCGAGGCTATGGTCATGCCGAGGCCGACCTGTTTCGGGTTGACCCCGCCTTTGTCCTCCTCGGGCTTGGCTGCGCCTGAAATGGTCTGGGACAGCATGTCCTGGAAGGTGACCCTGCTCGTCTTAAAACCGTAGGTGTTGACATTGGATATGTTGTTGCCGATAACATCCATCCTCGTCTGGTGGTTTTTAAGGCCGGATACACCGGAATACAGTGATCGCATCATAGTGGGACAACTCCTGTTCTATCGAGATGGTTTGGTATTAATATCGTTCTTTCTGTTCATAAGTATTAGCTATTCTTTGGTCAGGGGCGCTTTTCCCATTTCACTGACCGAGTGTATGTTCTCAAGCGAAACTTCCTCCCCGCCGACCTTGACCCGCACTTCGCCGTTATTGAAAACGATCGATGAAACGACTCCGCTGACGACTTTTTGCTTGATCGGGTCATATGACTCGATGCGCATGCCGAGGAGTTTGTACGCCTCCGAAGTCTGGCTGCTCTTGATCAGGGACTTGAATTCCCTGTTCATGTTGGTAATCTGCTCCAGCGACGAGAACTGCGCCATCTGCGCGATGAACTCCCGGTCCTCCATCGGCCGTGTCGGATCCTGGTGCTTGAGCTGGGTGACCAGCAGCTTCAGGAACGCGTCCTTGTCCATCGAGCCTTTCTCGCCGGCCGCCTTGCCGCCGTTGAGTCTCTTGTTCGTTTCCTGGGCCTGTATCGTGGCCCGAGAGACTTCCTGGGTTGACATCTGATAGCTGTCCATGGCTTCACCTATATGACCAGATTGATGGACCCGTCGTGGCCCATGACCGTGTTTGTCGCGTATTCGGCGCCGATCTCCCTGAGCTGCATGTCAGCTCTTTTCTGCTTCTTCGATATCTCGCGCTGGAACTCCTCGCGCTGGTCCCTGACGTTCACCTGGAACTCTCCCAGGGACAGTCCGGACTGCGCGAGCTCCTGGCGTATCAGCTCGATGTTCTGCATGAGCATAGTCCTGGCCTCGGGAGTCTCGACCAGGAACTTTCCGTGGAGCACGCCCTGTTCGAGCCCGAGATTGACATGCAGCGCCCCGAGCTCTTTTGGGTTGAGCCTCAGGCTGAAGCTTGCGTTCCTGCTGTCCCGCACGACCACGCGCGCCCTGTCGATTACGGCGTCGAGCTGCGCGCTGAACCGCGGAGTTTCGGCCGGCTTGTCGGCAGCGGCCCTTTCGGGCGCGCGCTCGAAGTTCGATTTGAGCGCGGTCACGTTCCATTGCTGGCCCTGCCTTGCGTCGCCCCTGTTCTGCTCGCCGGATGCGTTGCCTTTCGTCTCGGCATTTTTATGCAGCACGGCGTTTTTTTCAGGAGAGATTTCGGCCGGCGCCGGGGCCTGGCGGTTCTCCTTTTCGTGCTGGATTTTCTTATTCATGTCCTGGAGCGTGGTTTTCAGCGTGGCGATCAGGGCCTTTTCGTCCGGGGCCGTGTTCATTCGCGACTCTATCGCCGTCAATTTATCCTTCAGCGCATCGAGGAGGATCTGCAAGCGCGGATTTTTCTTATCCGATGACAGGGCGTCCCTGATCTCATCCTTGATTGTGGCAACATCCTTCAGGATGGATGAGGTTCTGGCCTGGCCGCCGAATTTTTCAATCAACGAGTCGATCTCTCTGAGCATCTTCTCAATATCCTGGCCCGGCTTTTCTTTTTCTTTGCTCGGGATTTTTTCCTGAACCGACAATTTTGTCTTTCTGGTGTCGATCCTGATCGGGGCCTCATTGCCTGATTGTTTCTTTACGGATTCGTTTTTTTCGGTAAAGTCCTTTATGACATACACCTTGTCGCTCCGGGATTCTGCTCTGTCATCGCGGACGTTCCGGGTCTGCTTTTCATTGATTTCCTGTGGTTGCCTGAGCGGTTCTTTGGACTCGATGGATTGAAACTCGTCCCGGGGCTGTGCTTTCTTTTCGATTCTCGCCTCTTCGATCGGTGCGGCGGGAGTTGTATTATTGGCAGCTGCATCGGCGAGCGTCCTGCCGAAAATCTCGTCAAATCCCGACGTTTTCTGCCGGTTTTCAACACTGGAGCTTTCTGCGGATGTGTTTATGATGTTTAACGCCGATGCCGCGGCCCGATTGACTGAAAACATCCCATACCTTCCTGTATTGGTCAAACCTTCCCTGTTAAAGCCCGCGTTATTCCGGGTCGTGAATTACATACTTGTTTATCGTAATAACCCGGTTATTCTAAAAGTAAATTCGTAAAAACCGCGGATTTTATTTGTAATGTAATTGACAGGACGGTCAAAAAATCAGTATTTTATAATATTCTTAAATATTTGAAGAATAGGACCAGATTTACTATTATTGATTGATTTTTAATATGGCTGAATGTATGAGGGTCTCTCTGGTCGCGATGGCGGCCCGGAAAGATCAATCAGCAGTCTGGTCCGGGGGGCATATATGTGGGATTACACCGATAAAGTCAAAGAACTGTATAAAAATCCGAAAAATGTCGGTAAAATCGACAACGCGGATGTCGTGGCCGAGGTGGGCAGCATAGCCTGCGGTGACGCACTCAAGCTGTACCTGAAGGTCGACGACAAAAATGTGATCACCGACGCCAAGTTCGAAACGTTCGGATGCGGCAGCGCGATCGCCTCGTCATCCGCGCTTACCGAGATGATCAAGGGAAAGACGATCGAAGATGCCGAAAAAATCACGAACCGCGACATAGCCGATTACCTCGGGGGACTGCCGGAAGAAAAAATGCACTGCTCGGTCATGGGCCGCGAGGCGCTCGAAAAGGCGATCGCCGAATTTCGCGGCGAGGTCGAGATCCAGGGCTACAACGATCATGACGGGGAGATCATCTGCAAATGCTTCGGCGTCGAGGACACCCTGATCAGGAAAACCATCAGGGAAAACAGTCTCAAGACCGTTGAGGACGTGACCAACTACACCAAGGCCGGCGGCGCGTGCGGCTCCTGCATCCACAAGATCGAGGATATCCTGAACGAGGAGCTGCATTTCGCAGAAATAATGAAGGCGCCGGCAAAGCCGGCCGAAAAGAGGGAGCTGACCAACATCAGGCGCATGCAGCTCGTCGAGGAGACCATCGCCACCATCGTCAGGCCCGAGCTTCAGAAGGACGGCGGAGATATCGAGCTTCTCGACATCGACGGCAAGAAAGTCATGGTCGCTCTCAGGGGAAGCTGTTCGCACTGCGTCCTCTCTGAGGTCACCCTGAAAAACCTGGTGCAGGAAAGGCTGAGGGAATTCGTCGAGGACGACATCACCGTGATCGAAGGCAAATGACAGGAGCGCGCAATGGAAAAATACATCTATCTCGACAACAACGCCACCACCATGGTCGACCCGAAGGTCCTTGAGTCCATGCTTCCGTTTTTCAAGGACAGATATGGAAACCCCTCGAGCATGCATTCCTTCGGAGGGCTGGTCGGCAGGGAGGTCGAAAAGGCGCGCATGCAGGTGGCCCGGCTTGTGGGCGCCGAGCATGACTACGAGATCGTTTTCACCGGCAGCGGCACCGAGAGTGACAATATGGCCGTAATGGGGGTCCTGGGATACTACCGCGACAGGAAACACGTCATAACTTCCAGGGTCGAGCACCCGGCCATACTGTCGCTGTGCAAGAAGCTCGAGCGGGACGGCTACCGCATAACCTATATTCCTGTCGACCGGGACGGAAACCTCGATGTCGAAATGCTCAAATCATCGGTTGACGACGACACGGCGATCGTGTCCATCATGTACGCCAACAACGAGACAGGCGTGGTTTTCCCGGTCGAAGAGATAGGCGCGTTCCTGAAACAGAAGGGCGTTCCCTTTCACGTCGACGCGGTGCAGGCCGCTGGCAAGATACCGATCGATGTCGATAAAATAAACTGCGACCTGCTGAGCATATCGGGCCACAAGTTCCACGCGCCCAAGGGCATCGGCGCCCTGTATGTCCGCAGGGGAACGCGCATGCGCCCGATACTTTACGGCGGGCACCAGGAGAGGGGAAGGCGGCCCGGGACCGAGAACGTGCCCGGAATCGTCGGCATGGGAGCCGCCGCCGAACTCGCGCTCGAACATCTTCCCGAGTATGATTCGAGGGTGAGAAAGCTCCGCGACCGTCTCGAAGAGGGGCTCCTGCGCGGCCACAAGAACGCCGTGCTCAACGGCGGCAGAACGAACAGGGTTCCGAACACGACCAATGTCGGATTCGAATTCATCGAGGGCGAGGCCATTCTGCTGTACCTCGACGAGAAGGGCATCGCGGCCTCGTCGGGTTCGGCCTGCTCGTCCGGCTCGCTCGAGCCCTCGCACGTGCTGCGCGCCATGGGCGTGCCCTTCACCTCTGCGCACGGTTCGATCAGGTTCAGCCTGAGCAGGTACGTGACCGACGCTGACGTGGATTACGTGCTCTCGGTCATGCCCGGCATCGTCCAGAGGCTCCTCGAAATATCGCCGTACTGGGACAGCAAGAAGCAGGAACCGCTTCCGATAAACCTCTGAATGCCCTGATTATTTCACGCTGAAATCGTCCGCGTCCTTCCATGCCGGGAAAGATGCGCGGTACTCGGCCATTTCCGCGTGCGACAGTTCGACCGTATGCACGCACGGCTCGTCGGCGCTGGTGAAGAGAATCTTTCCCGAGTAATCGATCGCCGATGAATCCCCGCTGTAGTAGTTTCCATTTCCGTCAGTGCCGATGCGGTTTGCGGCCAGCACATAGCACTGGTTTTCTATCGCGCGCGCCGTGAGAAGGGACTTCCAGTGATTTGATCTTTTAGCCGGCCAGTTCGCGATATACACCGCGGCGTCGTATCCGAGTCCGATGTTCCTCGCCCACACGGGAAAGCGGAGGTCGTAGCAGACGAAGGGCCTCAGCTTCCATTCTTTCAGGTGGATGGTCAGCAGGTTTTCCCCGGCAGTATATACCTTTTCTTCGCCCGCCATGCGGAAAAGGTGCCGCTTGTCATAGGTAAAAATGCCTCCATCGGGCTTTACCCACACCAGCCTGTTGTAGTAGCGCCCGTCATCTCCGTAAATGATGCTGCCGGCGATATCGGCGTCGAGAGAGCGGGACCATTTTTTCATCGTGCTGACGGCGGCGCCTTCCATTCCCTCGGCAAGACCTGCGGGGTCCATGGTGAAGCCGGTAGTGAACATCTCGGGCAGTATTATGCAGTGGGTCCGGCCCTCGAGCGGCGCGAGCAGGTTTTCGAACCGTGAAAGGTTCCCTTTTATGTCATGCCAGAGAAGATCGGATTGCACGATGCTGACTTTCAGATTTTGCATAGTCTCTCCGCCGCCCTTTCGAGCGTTTCGTTTTTTTTCGCGAAACAGAACCTGAGCACTTTTTTGTCCTGAGGCTTATCGTAGAATACCGAGGGCGGGATCGAGGCGACGCCGCCTGAGACCGTCAGGCGGCGCGCGAAATCGAGATCGCGCTCGTCGGAGATCAGGGAGTAGTCGAGCATCTGGAAATAGGTTCCCGCCGAGGGTATCGCGGTAAACCGTGAATCCCGGACCAGGGAGAGAAAGTAATCCCGTTTACGCTGGTAGAATAAGGGGAGACCGAGATATGTTTCTTTTTTTTCGAGAAAATCGGCGATCGCATGCTGCACCGGCGTGCTGGTCGCGAACGTCAGGTACTGGTGGACCTTCCTGAACTCCTCCGAAAGCCCGGCCGGAGCCAGGCAGTAGCCGACTTTCCATCCCGTTGCGTGAAAGGTCTTCCCGAAGGAGCCGACCACGAAGCTCCGCGATGCGAGCTCGGGGCAGCGGGACATGCTGTGGTGGACGCGGCCGTCGAAAATGACGTGCTCGTACACCTCGTCTGAAAGAATCAGGATGTCCGTGCCGGCGACGATGCCGGTCAGCGCATCGATATCGGCCGCCGACAGCACGGCGCCTGTCGGGTTGTGCGGCGTATTCAGGATGATGAGCCTGGTCCTGGAGGAGAGTCTGTCGATGACCATGTCCCAGTCGACCGAGTATTCCGGATGGCGCATGGGGCAGAACACGGGGATTCCGCCGGCCAGGGCCACTGCCGGCACGTACGAATCATAGGCCGGCTCGAGAATGATCACCTCGTCGCCTGAGTTCACGACGGCGGTGATTGCGGCGAAAAGGGCCTCTGTTCCGCCGGATGTCACGGTGATTTCGGTCTCGGGGTCGTATACGGCGCCGTACAGCTCTTTCGTTTTCAGTGCGATCGCTTCGCGCAGCTGCGGAACTCCCTGCATCGGAGCGTACTGGTTGCGGCCGTTTTTCATGTGCGCGCTTACCAGGTCTATCAGCCCGGGGTCGACCGGGAAATCAGGGAAGCCCTGCGAGAGGTTTATCGCGCCGTGTTCGTTCGCCAGGCGCGACATCACGGTAAAGATGGTCACCCCGACATCCGGAAGCTTTGAACGTGTATTCATGTCATGTGCCCGCGTGGAAATACAATAGCAAGGAAAAGATAAAAGTCAAACTGTCAAGACATATTAGCGGTAATGCGTATCTTTATCAATTCGGTGCGCCCTCATTTTCTTACGGCGCTGCAGACTGTAGCCGCGGTCACTGCCGCGACAATGATCCCTCCGCCGACGATGGCGTTGACTGCCGGTGTTTCACCCAGGGCGAGGAAGACCCATAACGGGTTGAACACCGGTTCTATGACCGCGATGAGGTTCGCGGACACGGCGGACACCCTTTTGATCGCGACCGAAAACAGTATCGACGATAATCCGATCTGGATGATCCCGAGAATCGCTACCGCCGTGAGCGCACCGGGCGTAATGCGCGGGAGCGGCATGAAAAGCGATATTGCAAGGCAGGTTCCGGCCGTTATCCAGTGCGAGAGAAGTATCGATTCAAGCGGCGAGCCGCCTTTCTGCATTCGCATGAATATGAAGTATAAGCTGAAGGTTACGCCGGATGCGAGCGCTATGATGTTCCCAATATCTGAGCCGCCGCCCATCCTGTCAATGAACATGATCGCCATGCCGACCGCCGCCAGGATGAACGCGGTCCAGTGCTCGATGCGGGGCCGTTCGCCGAGGATAAGGGCTCCGAAAATTGCGGTGAGCACCGGCGCGATGTATTGAAGAAGTATGGCGTTTGCGGCCGTGGTGGTCTTGTTCGCGGCGACGAAAAGCATCATGGTCACGGCGTTGGCGACCCCCGCGGCGAGCTGGGGAGGCGAGAGGTTCAGGACCGGTTTCTTGAGGTATGCCAGGATCACCAGCGAGGCGATGAAACTACGGGCACCCGCTATGGCGAAGGGATTCCAGTCTATCACCTTGATGAACAGGCCCGCGATGCTCCACAGGAAGGCCGTGCCCGCCATAGCCAGGATGCCGATGGTTTTTTCCTTCGCTTCCATGTATTCATTCCGTGATGACAATGGATTCATGCCCGCGGCGGGTTGACAAACCATTTTCTGAAAAGCGGTAAAACGAAAAACACCCCACGAAACATGTTCATGAGGTGCTTTGATCTGTCAGACTGTTGTCCCTGCGGTAATAGTGTGGATACTGCCGCAAAGCATGTGAAGGCCAGAGGTATGGCTCTCTCGGCTGAAGGACTATTTCGCCACGGTAAAGCTGAGCGTGTAATCGACAGGTTTGCCGTTGAATTTTCCCGCCATCATTTTCGCGCCGAGCGAAATGCCGTAGGCGTCGGTGATGGTCATGACCAGCGTATAAACGTCGCCGTTCTTCGACAGCTTGTAGGTCCCGTCAAGGGCGAAGCTTTTACCTCTCATGAAATCGCCCGGATCGTTGTCGCACTTGATCGCGAGCTTCCCGTCGCCAAGCGCTTCGTCGAGCGTCTTGAATTCCTTTGAAGGGGTAAGGGTGATGTTCGTCACGCGTGGAAAAATCCCGTGCAGATAGCTGTTGTATATCCACAGCTCTTTTTTCTTCGCATTGACGTCGATATCGAGCTTGACCGAGCCCTTGACTGCTTCAAGGCCTGCACCGCTGACCGCTCCTCCGGCTACCTGGTAGGGAACATCCCCGTTCTGGTAAGCAAGTTTGAACTTGTCGCCCGCCATCGCCGGGAGAACCATCAGAGCACAGAAAAGGATCGTCATTATGCGTTTCATAAAAAAAGACCTCCATGGGTTGATTTGGGATTGAAATGAATTGCTTAAACACTATCACGGCCTGCGTGAGTCTGTCAATACTGAATTGAAATAATAGTACGTCAAGCTGCAGAAATCCGCCGAAAGGCGCCGTTCATGGCTGATCTGATGGCATGCACGGCGGTTGCGCCCGGCTCCGGCTTAAACAGACCGGGTTCCCGCATTCAGTATGCATCGGGGTATGCGTTGCCCTGAAAAATAGTACTTGAAATCCCCGGCGATCATGATACATTCCTTCCAATTTCCGGTTTCCCGTAATAACGGTCATTTCGGTTTTGCGGCGGCCTTTTCGTCTGACGGGAAACATACCGGCAGTTTTGAATCCGCGAATCAAGGAGGTCCCAATGCTCGGAAAAAACAGCAGCATCGTCGTTGTCGGCGCGGGAGCGATAGGCGGCG
>JAKLIV010000173.1 GCA_022709405.1 Spirochaetota bacterium | reverse complement strand
GGGATCGGGCTGGGCGACGATGCTTTAGGCGCGAGAATGGGGTCTCTCGGCATGGATCTTATCAAAGGGCTTGCGGTGCAAATCAAGGGAAAGCTGGATGTCCTGTCCGAAAGCGGCACCTCCATCCGTATCGTTTTCCCGCCGTCCCGCGTATCTGCATAGGGCCTTATTCCTGATACTGCATCGCTTTTTCGCCGGAGAGCACCAGGCCGTCAAAGACCACCGAGATATTAATCATGGGTTCCAGGGGGGCGTCGAGCGCCTGGAAAGCCCTTTCGAAAATCATGATCTCCTCGGCAGTACCGAGCATTCTGCGGTAAAAGATCCAGGGTATCGCGTTCTGGATCTCGTCGGAAAACAGGTCGGTGAGCACGAAGTTTTCAGGGAGGGCAAAGAATTCGGCCGTTTCGAATCCCCTTTCGGCGTTTTCCCTGAGATACGCCTCCTTTTCGTCATCGGTTCCCCCTATGGTGAACTCGGCAACCGCCACCTCCCGGATAATGTCGCCTTCAATGACTGCATAGCAGTTGAATATTCTTTCTTCCATGTTGGTCCTCCTCGATCCGTTTTACTGTTATACGATCGGGAAGGCGAAATATTGAAAATTTTTCTGAAAAATTCTGTTGATTATTCTCCGATAAAGTTTATTAATATAAAGACCCGGCATTCATTATTCAGTCGTGTAAACAAGGAGCGGCCGCATGAGCAGTTCTACCGGACCATTGATCCTGATCGTCGATGACAGCGAGCAGAACATCATCGTTTTAAAGGGAATACTCGAGAAGAGCAATTACCGTACGGCTGTCGCGAGGAACGGGTACCAGGCTCTCGACGAGGTGAAGCTCGAAACCCCGGCGCTCGCGCTTCTGGATATCGTGATGCCCGACATGGACGGAGTCGAGACCTGCCGCAGGCTCAAAGAGATGGAAGAGATGGCGGACGTTCCAGTCATATTCATCACCGCAGTATCGGAGACCCCTGAAAAGATCCGCGCATTTGAGGCGGGCGGGGTCGACTATATAGACCGGCCCTTCGTCCGCGAGGAGGTCCTGGCGAGGATCAATGTCCATGTCAGGCTCGGTGACGCCATGGAAAAGCTGAGAAAGCTTTCGGTGACCGACGAGCTCACGGGCGCGTTCAACCGCCGCTTCGCGTACCAGATGATCGACAGGCAGATCAAGATTGCAAGGCGTGACAAGGAGGGATTTATCCTCTGCTATTGCGATATCGACAATTTAAAAAAGATCAACGACACCTACGGGCATGATGCCGGGGACACCCTGATAAAGACCATGGTGGACTCCCTGTCCGGCATCGTCCGCAAGTCCGATTTCCTGTTCAGGATGGGAGGAGACGAGTTCCTCATTCTTTTTCCCAGGGCCCGGCTGGTCGAATCCGCGAATCTCATGGCAAGGATCAGGAAGAGGCTTCATGAACACGAGGTCAGGGGGTTCCCCATAGAAATCAGCATCGGCTTCTGCGAATACACCGGCGAATCCGAGATGACGGCCGATATGATGATCAGGGATGCCGACGCCAGGATGTACGAGGAAAAATCAAGAAAGAAAAACCGGTGATCAGCCCCTTTCTGTCTCGACCAGGGCTCCCCTGAGACTTAATCCGTCCGGGCCGGGAACGGTGACGATTCTGTAAAACCGGTTGCGCCGGAGCGCCGAATCGATTTCGACCGGAACATAGTACTGGTTGAATCCCCTTGTTTCCCCGCCGCGGCTTCTTTCGCTCAGAAAGACCGATTCCCTGCCGTCAAACCGCGCGTAGTACCTGCGCTTGAGCTCCATGCCCAGCCCGATAACGGCCTCGCTCCTCGCTTTTTTCGTTTGGTCCGGGACATCGTCGTAAAGACCTGCGGATGCGGTCCCCGGGCGGGGCGAATACCTGAACGTGTGAATTTTCGAGAAACCGGCTTCGCGGACAAGGCCAAGTGTTTCGCCGAAGTCGCTTTCGGTCTCGCCGGGAAACCCGACGATGACGTCGGTCGTGAAGTTGAAATCGGGCTCGACCGATTTTATTTTTTCGATGGTTTGCATGTACTGTCGGGCCGTGTATCCCCGCTTCATCATGCCGAGCACCCGGTCGCTGCCGCTCTGCAGGGAAAGGTTCATGTGCTTCACGATCCTGTCGTGGGCCATGAGATCGATCAGGCGCGTGTCGACGAAAGCCGCTGAAATCGACGTGAGATGAATCCTGAATTCTCCCGGCGTCTCCAGGAGCGACGAGACGAGTCCGGCCAGCGATGTCCCGTCGCCGTCATATTTGCCGATCATGACGCCGGTGAGCACGATTTCGCGGTATCCGGCATCGAGCAGCTCGACGAATTCCCTGCGCACCGCTTCGGCCGGCTTGCTCTTCGGCCCGCCCCTGGTGTACGGTATCACGCAGTACGAGCAGAAATTGTCGCATCCGTCCTGTATCTTGAGGCTGACGCGGGTCGTGGTTGCGCCGGTGGGTGCAGGCAGCACGAACGGCGACGGCGGAGAGGCCGAGACCTCGTTGATATCGAGCCTGGCGTCGAGGATATCGGGAATGAGGTGCTTGTAGTCGTTGGGGACATGGATGATCCCGTCCCTGATTTCGGGGACGCCGGCGCAGCAGCCGGTCAGAATGATCATCGCGCCCGGGCGCGCAGCTTTTTCGGCCCGGTAAAGGAGCTGTCTGGTTTTTCTCTCGCTTGTCAGAGTCACCTTGCACGAATTCACGATGAACACGTCGGCGTCATCGCGGGCCGTGATTATATGGCCGCGGCCGCGAAGGGCCGTGATCACGGACTGGATTTCGGACTGGTTGAGCCTGCATCCGAGTGATGAGACGTTGATTTTCATCGGCAAATCCGGATTTTAGGCCCGAGAGTCGGGCAGAGGCCCGAATCTGGCAAGAATTTTTCTGAAAATCTTCCCGGAAACCTACCGGATCTGCGGCAGCGATGCTGTGTCTTTCCTGGTATCGGTTTTGAAAAATTCTATGAGCTTCTGCAGGCTCTCGGCATCGGTGATCGAAAGTTATATGCCACTACGATTATGATGGAGCATAAGACAGATATGCTTGCCGCGATTATTAAAGTTAGAATCGATGTAGGCTTTTTGCTCTTTTATCCATAAATCCCTCCCGAATCTATCTTGTTATGTTGTATCGGGATGAAAAATTATTGTCAATAAACGGGATAAAGCGGGGCCGATCGGCAGCAGCCGGCAGTTATATAACGGATGCACAAAATTTTTCTTGATTAATATTTCGGGCATTGAATAAAGGATATGCAGCGCTGTAACCGCAATCGATACTTTTTTCCCCTATTAAATAATACCGGTAGTATCGGCCATGAAAAAAACAAGAATACTGATCGTTGAAGACGAGGTCCTGACCGCAAAAAGCCTCGAAAAGATACTTGAAGGATTCGGTTATGCGGTGACCGGGACGGTCATGACCGGAGAGGAAGCGGTCGATCTCGCAGCAAGCGATCCGCCCGACCTTGTGCTCATGGATATACGGCTGGCCGGGGAGATCGACGGCATCGAGGCCGCCAGAAAAATAATCGCACGGAGAAGCGTCCCGGTCATATTCACCACTGCCCATTCGGACAACGATACGCTTGCCCGTGCGAAGGTCGTCGGCCCTCATGGCTACCTCATCAAGCCCCTGAACAGAAACGAGATAAAATCGGCCATCGAGCTGGCGCTCTATCGCTTCAACATGGAGGAAAAGCTCATACGCAGCGAGGTAAAATACCGCGAGCTGGTGGACAATATCAATGACGTGATCTATTCCATCGATGAAAACGGGATAATCGTCTATATCAGCGAGCAGGTGAAGGAGATCAGCGGCTACACTCCCGCAGAGCTGATAGGAAAGTCATTTCATTCCTTCATTCATGAGGATGACAGGGATTCGTTATCCAGTATCTTTGTCAAGCGCTCCGAGGGTTATACTGAATTGTCAAATTTCAGGGTGCGGTCGAAAAACGGCGACATTCTCTGGTTCATGGCGCACGGGCGTCCGGTCGTCGTTAACGGCACGTTCAGGGGGATCAAGGGGGTGATGAACGATTTCACTTCAGCCAAGAGGGCCGAGATCGAGCTGAAACAGAAAAACGAGGAGCTCGAGGCCGCGTATGCCGACCTCAAGCGGGAGAAAAACTTCATTTCACTCATAATGGAAATGAGCCCTGCCGCGATTATCATGATCGACGCCGGGGGAGTCATCGTGTTTGCGAACATCCGTGCGGAACAGGTACTGGGTTACGCGCGCGGGGAGATCGTCGGCAAACCGTACCTCTCGGGCAGATGGTCTTTCCTGGATTTCGGGGGAGGGAAATACCCGGACAGCAGGGACCCGATCAGGGCCGTTCTTAATACGGGAAAACCGGTGTACGACGCCAGACTCACGTTTGTCAGGGCAAACGGGGATCATGTCGACCTTTCGATAAGCGCATCACCGCTGTTTGACGAAGACAGGCGCATCGAGGCGGTTGTCCTGAATGTCGAGGACATCACCGCAGCGAGAAAGGCGGAAAAAACGATCAGGGCGTCCCTTCATGAAAAGGAGGTTCTGCTGAGAGAGATACATCACAGGATAAAAAACAATTTCCAGATAATACTGAGCCTCATATCGCTCCAGGTCCGGTACTTCGCCGACGAAAGGGACATCAGACTTATGCGCCAGACCCAGCAGAGGATCCGGTCGATCGCGGTCGTGTATGAGAAGCTCTATGCCTCGGAGAGGATATCCACAATAAGGCTGGACGAGTACATAAGGGACCTTTCAGATGAAATATTCCGCACGATGGACATCGAATCCGGCCTGTCGATAACGAAAGACCTCGAACCGGTCGAGGTCCCGGTGAGTACCGCGATTACGTGCGGGATAATAATCAACGAGCTGCTTACAAACGTGGTCAAGCACGCTTTCGAACCGGGAAGCGGCGGAAGGATCGTCGTCGAGTGTTCAACCGGGAATGGCGGTGTGGTGCTCGGGGTGTCCGACAACGGAAGGGGTCTGCCCCATGGGGCCAGGCCGGCGGAATCGGAGTCGATGGGATTCCAGTTGATCCATGCACTTGCGAGCCAGATCGGCGGTGAACTGAAATTTTTGCCCGGACAGGGCACCGCGTGCGTTTTGTCTTTTCCGGTTTCGGGGCTAAAGGACAATTGAATGGAAAAGGCGAATTTCAAAATATCAGGGATGTCATGCGCCGCGTGCTCGGCGCGCGTGGAAAAGGCGTTGCTCGGGGCAAGGGGAGTGACAGGCGCGAACGTCAACCTCGCATCCGAAAAGGCCCTTGTCTCCTTCGATCCCGCGATTATCGACGAGGACGGCATCATGGCCGCGGTCGCCTCCGCCGGTTACGCGGCAGCGCCGGTTTCAGAAGACTCACCGGAAGGAGAGGGGCCCGATCTGCGTGAAACCCAACGGCTGGGGCTGAGCGTGGCTGTCTCGGCGGCGCTGAGCGCACCGCTTCTGGCGGCGATGGCGCTTATGCTCGCAGGGGTGCATTCGTCCCCGCTTCATGATCCGCTGGTGCAGCTGCTTCTCGCGACGCCGGTACAGTTCGTGATTGGGCGGCATTTCTATATCAGGGCCTGGCACGGTCTGCGCGCGAAAAGTCCCGGCATGGACGTCCTGGTCGCCCTCGGGACCTCTTCGGCGTATATCTACAGCGTCTACAACGGGTTCTTCGCCCCTGGCGGCGGCCACCTGTACTTCGAGGCCTCGGCAGTGATCATCACCCTTGTGCTGCTCGGCAAATACTTCGAGTCGCGCGCGAAAGGAAAGACGTCCCAGGCGATCAGGAAGCTGATGTCGTTGCGGCCGAACATCGCCCACGCTGTCAGATCAGGCCTCGAGATTGACGTGCCCGCTGCGGAAATAGTACCGGGCGACCTCGTCACGGTGAGGCCCGGCGAATCGTTGCCGGTCGACGGCGAGGTCGTTTCCGGTTCGACCGCGGTTGACGAGAGCATGATAACCGGTGAAAGCTTCCCGGTTGAAAAGAAAGAGGGGGACATGGTCATCGGCGGGACGGTCAACACCTTCGGCGCGGTGACCGTCGTCGCGAGAAGGGTCGGCAGGGACACCGTGCTCGCCAGGATCATCAGGGCGGTCGAAGAGGCCCAGGGCTCCAAGGCCCCGATACAGCACCTGGCCGACCGGGTCGCGGCCGTGTTCGTGCCGGCGGTCCTGTTCGTCGCCGCGTGCGCGTTTGCCGGATGGATGGCCGTTACGGGCGATGTGCAGGCCGCGGTTTCGGCCGCGGTTTCGGTGCTCGTGATATCCTGTCCGTGCGCGCTGGGGCTGGCGACGCCCACGGCAATTATGGTCGGCACCGGGCGCGGCGCCGAATCGGGCATACTCATCAAAAACGGCGCGGTGCTTGAAATTGCCGAGAAGATCGACGCCCTGGTGTTCGACAAGACGGGAACGATAACATCAGGACGGCTCGATGCGCGCGATCTGGTCTCTGCCGGGCGGATTTCCGAGGGTGAACTGTTGTCGCTTGCGGCGAGCGCTGAAAGAAATTCCGAGCATCCGGTATCGGCGGCGGTGGTTTCACTGGCGCGCGAACGGGGAATGGCTCTTGCCGAAGCGCGCGGATTCAGCGCAATGCCGGGACTCGGCGTGAAGGCCGAAGTCGCTGGAAAAAAAGTCATCATGGGAAGCCCGGACCTGATGGCCGCGAACGGGATCGATACCGGCGATATCCGGGCCAGGATTGAATCCCTCCAGAATGAAGGCAAGACGGTCATAATAATATCGATCGACGGACGATGCGAGGGAGCTGTCGCGCTTTCGGATTCGGTGCGCGACGGCGCGCCGGATGCGGTAGCCGCGGTCAAAGCCATGGGGATAGAGACCTACATGATAACGGGCGACAATTCGAGGGCCGCGGCCTTTATCGGCAGGTCGGCCGGAATCGACGAAGCCCGGGTAAGGGCCGGAGTCATGCCTGACGGAAAGGCGGCCGAGATTCTTCGTCTGAAGGATCGTGGATACGTGGTCGCCATGGTCGGCGACGGGATCAACGACGCGCCGGCGCTCGCTGCTGCGGACATGGGCGTCGCGATGGGATCGGGCACCGACATCGCCATGGAAACCGCAGACGTCACCCTGATGCGGGGCGATATCGGCCTTGTCGTGGATGCGATCGCGCTTTCGAGAAAGACCATGCGGAAGATACGGCAGAACCTGTTCTGGGCGTTTGCGTATAACGTGATCGGAATCCCGGTCGCCGCCATGGGGCTTCTCAATCCGGTCGTCGCTGGAGCTGCCATGGCTTTCAGCTCGGTTTCGGTCGTGACCAACTCGCTGCTGCTCAGAAAGGTTTTGCTCGATGACGGCGGTTCGTCTGTTTTTTTTCGGGAAAACACAAACAAAAGAAAAAAACGTGAGGGTGCCAATATGAACAAAAGAACGATAACAGTCACCGGAATGTCATGCGGCCACTGCGTCATGGCTGTTAAAAAAAGCATTTCCACGATAAAGGGAGTGAAGAACGTCGACGTCGATCTCGCGACAGGCGCGGTCAACATCGAATCCGATGTTGAAATCGCGGATGCCGCTCTGAAGAAGGCGGTCACCGATGCGGGATACGGGGTCAGATAGAAAGGCCCGCGGTTTCGCGGAATCGGTTGAATCTCTTCTTTCCAATAGCAGGTGATCATGGACGGCTACCAGTATATCGAGGCTGACGATTATTACGACATGGCCATGGGCTGGCTGAAGGGCAAGAACAGGCAGAAGGCCGAGGAGTGCCTTCTCAAAACGCTCGACCTGAACCCCTGCTTCATACATGCCTATATCGACCTTGCAGGACTTTACGCGAGAACCGACAGGTACAAGGACGCCGTTCACGTGCTGAAAAAGGCGACTCAGCACGACCCTTCCTTCGACAGGCTGCATTACCTCATGGCGAAATACGCCTGCAGGAACGGGGATTACGTCAACGCGGGGATCTTCATCGGCAGGGCGATCGACCTCAATCCCCGCGATCTCTATCTTTCGGTGAAGGACGCGATAGACCAAAAATACCGCAGCAGACGAAGGTAACACGGGAAATTCAGAATCCGAATTTGATGTACATGATTTTCCTTTTTTCGCGGATAAACCGGCGTTCGTAGGCCGTTGTACGGTGAATGGCGCCGCCGGCTTCTTCGGCGTGGACGTCATCTGCCGCGCTCTGTATAATTCCCCCGGAGCGCTCGATGCTTTTCCTGGAATAATCGTAGAAAAATTCATTGTCGGTTTTCAGGTGAACGGCGCCGCCCGGCTCGAGAATCCGCCTGTACATATCGATGAACCCCGGCGAGGTGAGCCTCTTCTCCGCGCTTTTCAGGGAACGCTTGATATGCGGGTCGGGAAAGGTGATCCATATCTCTGATATCGAGGCCGGTGGAAAATAATCGGCGAGGTATTCGGCCCGGATGCGGATGAAAAAAGCGTTCGTCAATCCGCTGTCAAGAGCGCGCCTCGCGCCCTGCCAGAGCCGGCCGCCCTTCAGGTCGATCCCGATAAAAAACCGGCCAGGATCGTCCGCGGCCATGCCGAGGGTGTGCTCCGCGGTCCCGCATCCCACCTCGATTACCAGCGGCATATCTGCGCCGGGGCGGGAGGGGTCCCATCGCTCCGATAACTTGAGCGGGGATATACCGGTCTCGCTCACCTGGGCGACGTTGGGGAACGTGCCGAGCTCGGAGTATTTTTCAAGCTTCATTTTTCTGGTCATGGCTGCGGGGTCGACCTCACGCTGACAAAAATCACGCACGCGGGTACATAAGTCAAATCAATTTGCCGCACAGTAAATTCTATTCCTCTGATAATCATATAAAGGTCGGTTCATAAAAAGAAGCACCTCCTAAATGATTGCAAAAAACGGAAAATCCGTATAATTTGCAACAGCCAAACAAAAATATGGAGGTGCTTCGATGAAACTATACG
>JAKLIV010000172.1 GCA_022709405.1 Spirochaetota bacterium | reverse complement strand
GGATCATTCATCATGTTTCGCTTTTCAATACAGCGTGAGACGAGGTGATAGGTCAGATTCGGTTTGCATATCCTGGGTGGGTTTGACATGGCTGTTTTCCTCCTGTGTGTAATACGAACGGGGGAGGGAAAACAGAAAAATATTTTGCTGAAAAACGGCCACTCAGAGTAATTTTTTATAAAATTATATCATTTTTATATCATTAGCTCAGAGTAAACTCTGCCAAGCGAATGTGTCGGTTGCTCAGAGCAACACATCTAAAACGAATTTCTTGACACCAAGGAAGATTTGTGTAATAGTGAAAGTTGTATATTGGGTCCTGGCTTTGAAAATAAAATATTGATCCTTTGTGTTTGAACAGGTATGAACCGTATCAAATCATTCTGGTCGCTTTTTGCTGCACCGGTATCTCAAGATCCGTATCAAGAACGCAGTCAATATATGACCACCGTTGTCATTGTGGTCATGTGTATTGTTGTGCTGCCTTTACTTGTTATCACCTTTGTCGGATGGATGGCTGGGATAATTCCACTTGACACGGTAATAATACTTCTGGCGATGAATGTGCTTTTATTCTCCGGATTGTTTATAATTAAGAATAAAAAGATCTGGCGTCCCTCGGCGTATCTCCCTGTAGCCCTTGTTCTCTTGTCAGCTTTGTATGGCAATCATATAGGAGGAATGGGTGCACCTGCGGTAATCATATACATACTGGCGATTATGATGGCTGGGATATTGCTCGGCAGAAAATCCCAGTGGTTTGTCACGGTTATTTGTATTCTATTTTATCTTTTATTTGCAATCGGTGAGCATTATGGTTTTCTTTTGATTTCAAGAACCAATGAGACAATGTTTCTCAACCGTATTTCAATAGCCGTTGCAACGATCATCGCCATATCCGCGCTCCTTCATTTTTTAATCAACCAGTTCGAGTCTGCATTTGAGAAGGCAAAGGTGAAGCAGGATGAAGTGTATGATCTGGCGATGAAAAATCTCAGGCTCTATGATGAATCTCAAAAAGAAATGTCCGAAAGAATAAAGGCCGATGAAGCTCTTTGGAACTCTCTCAGGGAAAAGGAAGTCCTCCTGAAAGAAATCCATCACCGAGTCAAGAACAACCTGAACGTAATCGTCTCCCTTCTCGGTTTGCAGTCAGAGCAGGAGCAGCATGAGGCCGCACGGGATTCACTCAACGTGACGAAAAACCGGATATACGCTATCTCCCTTATCCATGAACTCCTGTACCGGATGGATGATCTTGCGAACTTAGATTTCGGCTTCTACATCGAAGAACTTGCAAGACAGCTTCACAGCGTATATCTGACAGATGGAAAGAATATCACCGAAATGATAACCGTTAAAAACGTCGAGCTTGACATAACGAGGGCCGTTCCCTGCGGCATTCTCATAAACGAAGTTCTTACCAATGTATATAAACACGCCTTCGTGGGCCGCGATCAGGGAAATATTGTTATTGAGATGTCCCGCAGCGAAGATGCATATTCTCTTTTTATCGGCGATGACGGGATCGGACTTCCGGATGAAAAGACAATATCCGGGCGCTTCTCTCTGGGCATGGAGCTGATCCGGCTGCTTGCGACTACCCAGCTGAGAGGTGAGCTCTCATGCTGGAACGACAATGGGGTTAAATACCGGATTGTGTTTCCCGTATCGGCTTATGCCTCTCCTGGAAATCCGGCATCCTGAAATCCATGTTTTCATCAGTCTGAAGTAAGATACTTTTCGAGATATTCGGTGAGGTCGTTGACGTTTTTTCTGATCATTGCCTTGAATTCGGGCGGTATGTTCTGGCTCTGCACAACCTTGTAATAGTTGATCGCGTCGCGGACCTTGCGCTGCTTGATGTATTCGGCCGCTTTTTCGAGCATCGGTTTGTACTTGTAGAACGAGTATTCGAGGATGTTCTGCTCTCGTGACAAGCTGAATTCATCCGGTAGGCGGGTGAAATCGTAACTCACTTTCAATATAGGAAGTTCTTTTTTCTTTCGCCGGTCGGTTTTGATGAGGTTTTTGTAGAAGTTTTCCTCTTCTTTCATCCTTGCTTCGTGGTCTTTGTCGAGAATGTCGAATTCCTCGGCGTCCTTCCTGTCGCCGATGATTTCGAACGAAGGGGCTCCGGTGTCGGATTTGCCGTCCTGAAGAATTTTTTCGAAAATTTCCTCGTCGGTCAGTTCGTCGCCGCTTTTATCCTTTCCGTATTCGCTCATCAGTTCGAATTCGGAATCATCCTCTTCGGTCGTCTTTTGCACCTGCTTTTCAGTCTTTTTCTCAGTCTCGTTTTTCAATTGAGATTTGGAGCCCGGCTCGTCATTTCCCTTTTTCTCTCTCTGGGCGCCCGGCAATTTTTCGAGGATCTCCAGAATCGGTTTCGGGTCGAGCGTCAGGGGGATCGACTGCTCGTATTTTGCTTCGAGCGTCGACGGATGCCTGTCGCTCTCGGGAATCATGTTCTTCGAAAGGTCTTCGATCTTGCTGTTGAGCTCGTTGAGGTCGTCTTTCAGGCTTGAAAATCCGCCAAGATCTTCCTTCAGGGATTTGATTTCGTCAAGTTCGCGTGAAATCCGGTCGTCTGACTTGAGGTCGTTCTTGAGCTGGGTGATGACCTTGTCGGCGATTTCATCGGTATTTATTATTTTTTCGTGATCGATGACCCCGATGCTGATTTTTTCCGGCATGTTCCCGTCGACGGTGAATTTGACTTCACCGGGCTTTCTGACGCTTTCATACTTCTTTTTCTGGGCTATCTCTTTTTTCTTCGATCGGTAGTTCTGCAGGTATTCGATGTTGGTGCCGATTTTATAGCGGGTTTCCAGGTCGTTGACGCGTTCATGGACGCCTGCGTACAATGAAATGGCTGTCGAGAAATCTCCTTTGATCGCATATATCTCAGAATTCTTAAGGGTTCTTTTGTAAATCCTGAAACGGGAGGTATCGGAGATGATCTCGTCCGCGAGATAGGGGAGTTCGAATGCCTGGTCCGGTTCCTGCTGAGCCTCATCCATGGAGAAGTCCGATTTTCGCCTTCTCCTCGGGGTCTCGTCCGGATATTCCTCCTCGATTTCCCTGTCAGCGGCTCTTCTCCTGAAGACCCGTTCCGGTTTCGGTTCGTCCGGTTTTACCCCCCGTGCGGTATTTTCCTCGGTTGTACCGCCGAGAAAGGCCCATATCAGGATGAGCACCATGAAGAAGAGAATCAATGTCAGAATGATATTCATTGTTTGTCAATATGCATGAAAAGGATTATTATTAATATACTCTTTTTTTTTATTATTACAAGAGAATCGCGGTGACGGATTCGCTTTCATGAACGCTACTTTTAATTATCGGCTTTTTGACCTATCGAACCGTCAAAAAGAGGCCCGGTTTGAAAGAAAATATGAAAAAGTTATGGACAATCACCCGGGTTGTTTTATTTTCATCAGTCAATTTTCCTTAAAATCATTCAGGGGGATTATATGGCTCAGAGTTTGATCAATAAAAACATGACTTTCGGGGAAATCCTGCAGCAAAAACCGCAGGCTGCTCAGATTCTCATGCGTTACGGCCTGCATTGCATCGGATGCCATATCGCCGTTTCAGAAACCCTCGAACAGGGAGTCATGGCTCACGGGCATGACCAGAAAACGCTCCAGAAAATTATCGATGAAATAAATTCCGGCAAGGCCTGATCACCCTTTTCCGGTTATCAGCACCACGAGTGAGCCCTTGGCCGCGTAATATCCAGCCTTGTCGATGACCGGTTCTTTTCCGGGTTCGTATATGTCCCCGGGCGTTTTCCCGGCGGTGTCAACCGCGAGCAGCCACCGCCGGTTTGACGGCGATGGTGGTATGTCGAAAAACCTGCCCACATTCGACGCGTTGAATATAACGAAGACATCCGCATCCGTGCCGCCCTCTCCGTCATCCGCATATGCGCCGTTTATGAGCATCGCAACCGCATGGCTGTCCCGGGTCCAGTCGGGTGTATTCAGCTTTATCCCATGCCATGTGATGTCGGGTCCGGGTTTGCCGGGCGCGGTTTCCCCGGTGAAAAAATTTTTTCTTCGAAGGACCGGGTGGTCTTTCCTGAAACGGACCATCCCCCTGGTGAACCTGAATAACTCCTCGTTCATCTGAAGCAGCGACCAGTCGATCCAGGATGTCTCGTTGTCCTGGCAGTAGGTGTTGTTGTTGCCACCCTGGGTTCTTCTGAATTCATCTCCCGATAAAAGCATGGGAATCCCCTGCGACAGGAAAAGCGTCGCGATGTAATTCTTTATCATGCGCAGACGCCGTCTCTCTACATACGGGATGCCGGTCGGCCCTTCGACGCCGAAATTCTGGCTCAGGTTGTGGTTCTCGCCGTCCCTGTTATCCTCGCCGTTATCGATATTGTGCTTCTCACTGTACGATACCAGATCGTTGAGGGTGAATCCGTCATGGCACGTGATGAAGTTGATGCTCTGCAGCGGTCCGAGAACGTCCCGGCCGTAAAGGTCCGAGCTGCCGGTCACCCTGGTCGCGAAGCTTCCCACGGTGTCGGGATCGCAGCGCCAGAACCGGCGCACGTCGTCGCGGAACTTGCCGTTCCATTCGGCCCATCGGCCCGGGAACTCGCCGACCTGGTAGGCGCCGGCCGCGTCCCATGCCTCGGCGATGATCTTGGTGTTCCTGAGGATCGGATCCTCCTCGATGCGCTCGATCAGGGGCGGATTGCTCTGGATGGCCCCTTCCTGGTCGCGTCCGAGGATCGACGCGAGGTCGAACCTGAATCCGTCGATGCCCATGTCGATGACCCAGTAGCGAAGCACGTCGAGGATGAAATCCCTGACCATGGGATGGTTGCAGTTGAAGGTGTTTCCGCATCCGGAAAAGTTTTTATAGAAGCGCCTGTCCTCTTCGAGAATGTAATATATCGAGTTGTCGATTCCCCTGAACGAGACCGTGGGACCCAGCTGGTTGCCCTCGCCGGTGTGATTGAACACGATGTCGAGGATCACCTCGATGCCGGCGTCATGGAAAGCACGGACCATGTCCCTGAATTCGGCGACCTGTCCCCCCGATTCACGCGCGCGCGAATACAGGCCCTTGGGTGCGAAGAACGCGATGGTGCTGTATCCCCAGTAGTTGGTTAATCGTTTGCCGGTAATCGGATTGACGTTGATGTTCTCAAAAGCGTCGAACTCCTGGACCGGCATGAGCTCGACGGCGGTCACTCCCAGGTCTTTCATGTAGGGTATTTTTTCGATTATGCCGGCGTATGTTCCAGGCGAGCCGACCCCGGAACTCGGATGCGCGGTGTATCCCTTGAGATGCACTTCGTATATCACCGAGTGATCCATGGGAATGTTGAGCTGGCCGCGGTACATCCTGTCGTGTTCTGGCATGACGATGCATCTGGGCACATAAGGCCCGCTGTCGGCCGGTGAAATCGAGAGGTCGAGCAGGGGCGAATCGGGGTCGAAGCCGCGGGCCTTTGTCAGGTCCCACAATGTGTTTTTTGAAAGAGAGCGCGCATAGGGGTCGATGAGCAGCATATTCCGGTTGAAACGGTGCCCGCTTGAGGGATCATATGGGCCCGATATGCGGTATCCGTACTGCCGGCCTTCCCTGACGCCCTTTACCCAGATATGCCATATGTCGCCGGTCCTGTTTATGACCGGGTCAAGTTCGATTTCCTCGAATGCGTCACCGGGTTCCTCTCCGTGAAAAAGCACCAGCGTGACGCCTTCGGCATGCCTGCTGAATATCGAAAACCTTGCGCCATCGCCGTGCAGGTGGGCGCCGAATGGAAGGGGCGTTCCTGGTGAAGTGACGATGAGGGAGTTTTTTATCGGTGTCATCGTTCCGGTATTCGGTACAGGTTTTCGAATTCCTTCAGAATAGTCCCGTCTTCGGGCTTGTCCCTGCCGGGTTCTTTTCCGCCGGTCACGCGGGCGGAAACCTTTATCGCGATCACCTGGTTGTCGGGATCATCGGTGTAAACGTAAATGGTTTTTACAATGGCCCTGTTGTAACTTCCCGTTTCGAGTGATATTTCAAGCTCTCCGCTGCCGCCGGCAGGCACCTCCTTGTTCGAAAGGAGGGTTCCAGTGCAGCCTCACCCGGCCTTGATGTCTTTTATGTGCAGGGTCGAAGTTCCTTTGTTGATAAATTCGAAAACATGAACTTCCTGCGTGTTCGGCGGAACGGACCCGAAATCATATTCGGTCTCGCTGAACATTATTTTCGGCTGCGCTGAAAGGGCCGCGCAGAACGCCGTGATGAGAAACATGGTAAATGTGAATTTTTTGAACATTCGAATCGCTCCATCCATAAAATACAATTATAACACATCGTGAAGCGATAAAATAGCAAGTATTTTTCGGCCCCTCGCATGATTAAATAATACTTGCCATAAAAGGGGCTTGACTCATTATTTGGAGGGGGCTACAATTAATGAGGTCCCCGGGGCGCCTGCGGCCGGAATGAAGATAAAACGGCACGGGGCGACAGAAAAAATTTCTCATATTAATTATCATTTTAAGGAGTTTGCCATGACGATTATCATTGATGTCCATGCACGGGAAATTTTAGACTCACGGGGCAACCCTACGGTAGAGGTTGACGTCGAGCTTGCCAGCGGTTTTATCGGAAGGGCCGCGGTTCCTTCCGGCGCATCGACCGGTGAGCACGAGGCGGTGGAGCTGCGGGACGGCGATAAAAAACGCTACCTGGGTAAAGGGGTCCAGAAGGCCGTTTCCAATGTCAACGACATCATTGCCGGCGCCGTCATGGAAATGGACGCCATGAACCAGATCGAGATCGACGGCGTTCTGATCGACCTCGATGGAACTCCCAACAAGGGAAAACTCGGCGCGAACGCGATACTCGGGGTTTCCATGGCCTGCGCCAGGGCCGCGGCGAGCGCCCTCGATCTGCCGCTGTATCGTTACATCGGCGGTGTCAATGCCTGCGAACTACCCGTCCCGATGATGAACATCCTGAATGGCGGTTCCCATGCCGATTCGAACGTCGATCTGCAGGAATTCATGGTCATGCCGGTCGGGGCTCAGAATTTCAAGGAGGCCCTGAGAATGGGAGCCGAAACATTCCATTCGCTTCGAAGCGTGCTTAAATCCAAAGGTTACTCGACCGGTGTCGGCGATGAGGGCGGATTCGCTCCGTCGTTGAAATCAAACCAGGAGCCGCTTGACCTTATCATGCAGGCCATAGAAAAGGCAGGCTTCAAGCCCGGAAAAGACATCATGATCGCCCTTGACCCTGCGGCAAGCGAATTCTACGACAAGGATAAAAAGAAATATGTCTTTTCACGCAGCGACAAGAGCGAACGGGACAGCGCCGGGATGGTCGAATTCTGGAGCAATCTGATCAAACAGTACCCGATCATATCCATAGAAGACGGCCTGGCAGAAGACGACTGGGACGGCTTCAACCTCATGACCCAGAAACTCGGATCTAAAATCCAGATAGTCGGCGACGACCTCTATGTCACCAATACCGAGCGCCTCAAAAAAGGGATCGAGATGGGCGCCTCGAACTCGATTCTGATTAAACTGAACCAGATCGGCACGCTGACCGAAACCATACAGGCCATCGAGATGGCCAAGAAGGCCGGCTACACCGCGGTCGTTTCACACAGGTCAGGCGAAACCGAGGACTGCTCCATCGCCGATCTGGTTGTCGCGATGAATGCGGGCCAGATCAAGACCGGCTCCGCTTCCAGGACCGACAGGATCGTCAAGTACAACCAGCTCATGAGGATCGAAGAAGAGCTCGGTTCCATGGCGAAGTTCAGAGGCAGAGAGGTTTTTTACAATATTGGCTGACGGAAAGAACAGGTTCACTTTAATCGTACTGCTGTGCGTCCTCTCCGGCGTGTACCTCTTCGTTTTCAGCGATAGCGGCCTGCTGGAGAGGATGAACCTGGAGCGCAAGAACCGCGAGCTTCTCGCCAATATCGGGAAGCTCCGCGGGGAAAAGTCCTCGCTCGAGGAATCCCTGCGTTCCTATGAAGCGGGAAGGGTGCCCGACCGCGATGTGCTCAACGCGGGCATGGTCGGCGGGGGGGACAGGCTTGTTTTTCTTGACGATCGCGGACAGAAGACCGCGATGGAAACCCGAAAGGAAAAAAAACGGGAGACCTTTTCAATAGATATAATCCATTACCGGATCCTCTGGGTCGTGCTTTCAATTCTGGTACTGCTTTTTTATTTCAGCAGAAAAAAGCATGGGGAGGAAGTTTCAGGGGATGTATGATTTCCTGCCTTTCACCGAAAACGACGTTGATACCATCAAGAAGCAGCTGAGATCCGACAACGCCTGCCCCGCAGCCCTGGTCGAACGCTGCCCGCACGGTTATCCGTCGGTTATCCTCATAAAACCTCCGATCACGGAGAACGACGCCGATACTGACGGGAAAAAAGTCAGGATGCTCGCAAACCTGCTGTGGCTCACCTGTCCCTATCTCAATCAGAAAATTCATGATCTCGAATCGAAGGGATACATTGCCAGGATATCTTCTTTTATAAACAGGGAGAAGGCCATGCAGTGTCTGATGAAGGACGCGCACGCCGAATATCATTTTCTCAGGAAATATGTCTGCCGCATATACCTGAAAGACGACGAGGGAGTTTTCTCCGATAACGCGGCGGTCATCAATACGGGAATCGGGGGGATTCGGAACATCGAACACCTGAAATGTCTTCATCTCCATTATGCGCATTACCGTTTGTGCGAAAAAAACATCGCGGGCAAGATCGTTTACCATCTCCTGAACGGTGTGACTGCCTGCGACGGAGCGGACTGCAGGAATGTCCTATAAAAAAGCTGAAATCATAGAGTTGAAAAAGCTGAAAAAGGACGGGTCAATCGACCATAAGATACTGAAGCTCGTCGTGTCGGCGCTTGAAAAGGGGCATTTCGTCGTGCTGCCGGTCGATTGCATTTACGGTATCGTCGCGCCGTTCACGCCCCATGCGGGCATCGAGATACGAAAGCTTTCAGGCCACGATGATCATGAAATCGAGCGCCTCGTTTCGTC
>JAKLIV010000171.1 GCA_022709405.1 Spirochaetota bacterium | reverse complement strand
ATAGATGGCTAAAGAAGAACCGATAGAAGTGGAAGGCGTTGTCGTAGAGCCTCTTCCCAATGCGATGTTCAGAGTCAAGCTTGACAATGGGCATGTCGTGCTGGCTCATATTTCTGGAAAAATGAGGATGCACTATATCAGGATTCTTCCGGGCGACAGAGTGACAGTTGAACTATCGCCGTACGATTTGAACCGCGGAAGGATCATTTTTCGTTCGAAATAATACGATAATCAGCTTAACCAAGAATAAAGGGGATTGTTATGAAGATTCGTGTTTCGGTAAAGAAGATGTGCAGCGAATGCAAAGTCATAAAGCGGCATGGAGTCGTCAGGGTGATATGCACAAACCCGCGGCATAAACAAAAACAGAAAATCAGAAAGATTAAAAAACATTAATATAACCGTATAAGAGGAAAGTATGGCGAGGATTGCTGGAGTTGACCTACCAAATAATAAGCGAGTTGAAACCGCTCTGACTTATATTTTTGGAATCGGACCGTCCATGTCACAGAAAATCGTCAAGAAGGCGAATGTCGATCCTGACAAGCGTGTGAAAGACCTGAATGATGAGGAAATCAATCAATTGAGAAAAACCATCGACAGCTTGACGAAAGTTGAAGGTGACCTGAGGACGGAAATTGCAATGAATATAAAGCGGCTGATGGATATCGGCTGCTATAGAGGTATTCGCCACAGAAGGAGCCTCCCGGTAAGAGGTCAAAACACAAAAAATAACGCCCGCACCAGAAAGGGCAATAAAAAGCCGTCAATGGGCAAAAAGAAGAAGTAAGGGGTATCGATGAAACAAAAAAAAGGCAGAACCAAGAAGAAAGAAAAAAAGACTGTACCGGTCGGAAAGGCCTTTGTACAGGCGACATATAACAATACGATAATCACCCTGACCGACATGCAGGGGAATGTGGTTTCCTGGGCTTCTTCCGGAGGAGAAGGATTCAAGGGTTCGAGAAAATCAACCCCGTTTGCAGCCCAGATGGCGGCGAAAAACGCGGCGCAGAAGGCCATCGACACCGCCGGTTTAAAAACGATAGAAGTGTATGTAAAAGGTCCCGGTATAGGAAGGGAAGCGGCGATACGTTCACTTTTCCAGTCAGGATTGAATATTACGAAGATTAAAGATATAACCCCTGTTCCTCATAATGGATGCAGGCCGAAAAAAAGAAGACGAGTCTAATGGAGAGTTTTTGAAATGGCAAAATATACTGGACCGCGATGTAAATTATGCAGACGAGAAATGACGCCTCTCATGCTCAAAGGCCAGAGGTGTCTGTCAGATAAATGTCCGCTCAAAGGCAAGAAAAAGTATCCTCCAGGACCCCCGAGAAAGAGGAGGGGGAAAATGTCCGATTATGCCATTCAGCTTCGTGAAAAGCAGAAGATCAAAAGGAGCTATAGCCTTCTCGAGAAGCAGTTCGGCCTGATTTTTGAGGATGCGAACAGGATGAAGGGAGTTACCGGCAACAACCTTATATCGTTGCTTGAAAGAAGGCTGGACAACGTGGTTTTCAGGATGGGATTTGCGTCTTCACGGGTTCAGGCAAGGCAGTTCATTCAGCACAGACACATAACGGTGAACGGCACCATAGTGGATGTCCCTTCATACAGGGTAAAAGAGGGCGCTGTTATCGAAGTCCGCGATAAATACAAAGCGAACGCCATGATGGAAGACGCGATTAAACTTTCAAAGGCGATTGATACGGTACCGGAATGGGTTGAAGTCGACTTTGAAAAGAGAATAGGCAAGGTATCAAGAATTCCCGATAGAAAAGACGTGACTGCCAATTTCAATGAGCAGTTGGTTGTTGAACTTTATTCGAAATAATTATCCCCTGCTTCGTGCGGCGGATATTACGGATGCCTCTGTTTTTTTTATGAAGATTTGGAGTTTATTGTTTTAATTTTGGCTAATCATTCATTACTTTTTTGGAGGTATCGATGGCCCCAAGAAATTTGTTAAAGGGCTTTAAAAGACCGAATAAAATCCTTTTCGAGCATGATGAAGCTCAACCAGACTATGGGCGATTTATTGCCGAACCGTTTGAAAAGGGATATGGTCTTACGATAGGTAATTCATTACGCAGGGTTCTCCTTTCATCGATTGAGGGAGCTGCAATAACCGCGATAAAGATAGAAGGCGTTCCTCATGAATTTGGCGTGATAGAAGGCGTCTACGAGGATGTAACCCGGATAATACTTAACCTGAAGAAACTAAGGGTCAAGTATGAAGGGGAGATGTCGAAAGTCATACATATCGTGAAAGAGGGGCCGGGCGATTTTACAGGTGAAGATTTCAATGTCGACCCCGATGTGACTATCATGAATCCAGAACTGAAAATTGCCACTCTCAACAACAGCGGCAAGATAGACATGGAAGTTCAGATTGAGCGCGGAAAGGGATACGTCCCGGCCGAGATAAACAAGAAAAACACTGAAACCGTCGGGGTCATTCCCATCGATTCGATATTTACTCCGATAAAGAAAGTGAACGTGAAGGTTGAAGACACACGCGTCGGGCAACGGACTGATTTTGACAAGCTCATAATGGAAATCTGGACCGACGGTTCGATCTCCCCCGAAGACGCTCTTGCATATGCAGCCAAGATAATAAAGGACCATATGACGATCTTCATCAACTTTGAAGAAGAGGTTGAAGAAGAAATTGAAACAGTCGATGAAAACCAGGAGAAGCTTAAGACGCTTCTGGGTAAATCCATCGACGAAATTGAGCTTTCTGTCCGTTCATACAACACGCTGAAGAGTCTTGATATTTCGACGATTGATCAGCTGGTCAAGAAAACCGAAGATGAACTGAGAAAATCGAAGCATTTCAGCGACATGGTAATGAAGGAAATTAAAGACAAACTTGAAATATACCATTTGAGTCTTGGATTAAAGGAATAACGGGGTTTACCAATGCGAAAAAGGAACAGTGTACGCCAACTCGGAAGAACTCATGCGCACAGAAAAGCAATGTTTATCAACCTTGTGACGTCATTTTTTGAACATGAAAGGATCGTCACGACAAGGGAAAAGGGAAAGGAGCTGAAGAGAATTTCCGAAAAACTGATAACGAAAGCGAAAAGGAATCTGTCTCTGGCGGATGATCAAATATCCAAAAAGCTTCATAACAAGCGGGAAGCGATGAAATACGTCAATAACGGCGACGTGCTGAAAAAGCTCTTTGATGAAATCGCTCCCCGGAACAAGGAACGGAATGGCGGATATACAAGAATATATCTGACCGGACAAAGAGCGGGCGACGCCGCGGAAATGGCCATCGTCGAGCTCGTTGAAAGGAAGACGAAGCAGGCCGCTCCTGAGGCAAAAGAGGATAAAAAGGATAAGAAAGAGAAAAAAGAGAAAAAGGCCAAATCCAAAGAATAATTGAGATGATTGATAGCAAAAAAACCGCGTCGTTCGACGCGGTTTTTTTTATTGCTGGTATTTGGTGAGTTTTTTCAGTTCGACCGAATGAATCAGCTTAATATTGTCATTGGCGTCGACCTTGTATTCATCGGGAATTCTCGCGTCGAAAATCGGGTCGATCCGGTCGGCCTTGATGTTATACTTGACAATGCTGTCGCCCAGTTTGCTTTCATTGAGGATCTTATATATTTCCACGCCGTATTGCTTCGATTCACGGCAAATGCTTACAACGGTGCAATACCGGTCTATAATATAGTTCAGGCTCTCCGAAGGAAGATTTCTTCTTTTCATGGTAACTTCGATTTCTGGATCGTTGAATATGTTTTTCGCTCGATGGTATTTCTTGTAGCCTTCTTTCATGTAGTTTTCGATAAATTCCCTGTTGTAAAACAGATGGTACTCTTTTTCATTGTACGGTTTCACGTCTCTCATGGGGTCGAAGGGACGGGTAAAATATGCAGCAAGGCCCCCCTTTCTCGAGTACTCGATCAAAATATCGAAAGAGTTTTTTGCGGTTGAATCCAGAATAAGCTTTGTCCTGTCGAGGTAATTCTGGGCCATTTTTTCGAGCATGATGATCAATTCGGATTTCAGCTTGCGGAATTTTTCATATGAATAACTGTAGTTCTGGCCGTAAAGATTTTCACCGGATTCCTGAAAAAGGCTCTTGATATAAGAATATTTATTGCGCAAATCCTCGTCGCCGAAATTTTCGATCATAACGTGCATGGCGCGCAGTTTATCCAGCGTATAATTGTAGTCATTGCCTGCCTTGACGGCTGTAGAGAGGGCCATGGCATTGATTGGTATAATAATGCTCAAAAATAGAATTGAAGTTGCGTTAATCAATGACTTCATCTTTTTGCCTCGATATAAGTACGTTGGAAAAGGTCATTCAACAACCAATTGAAATGATTTTTAATGAAATCTGACAAATACCGGTCAAAGTGTCAGAATAATCGTTAAAATCATTTCACTATTATTTCGACAAAAATGAAACATGCCTTGATCAATAAAATGATCAAAGGTGCGGCAAGGATAAAAGCATCCGGATGTGACATTGGGGCTGGCCCGCCGATATGCCCGATGGAGCAATGTCACAGACTGGCCTCACATGACATTTCCCTGATAAAAACGGCTGAAGCGATAAAAGATTATTGATTTATTTGATCGAAGAAATTATATGAATTTGATGAAGCTGGATTAGTAATTGCATATTTGGAAATTCTAACTTTGTTTGGAGTTTTTGATGGAAGATCAGAAGAAGGTTACATTCAGGCAGAAGAATCAAACCATTTGCCCGGTCTGCTCGAACGAGTTTTTTAGAGAGGAGATGCTTACTGGCGGGGGCAGGCTCATTGCCGGGGCCCTGACCGATGAACTGCGGCGAAAATATGAAGCGAGTAAAAAATTCGGCAAGATATACCCTCTTAATTACCAGGTAACAGTATGCCCGATTTGTTATTTCGCCGCCTATCCCAAGGATTTCCAGGATCTTCTGCCGGATGAAAGAAACAAGCTCACCGAAATGACCGGCAGCAGAAAGAACGCAATGACGAAATTTTTCGGCCATATCGATTTCAATGAAGACAGGGAACTCAAGCATGGGGCTGCATCATACATGCTTGCAGTCGACTCATACAGCTGTAGAAACAAAAACACGGCTCCGACCTTTAAAAACGCGGTCTCTTCGATAAGGGCTGCATGGCTGTTCAACGACCTTGCCGAAGAAACATCCGACGAGACCTATAAAAAGATATCGCTTTTCTTTTACAAAAAGGCCTACGATTATTATGTCAAGGTGGTCGAGCTTGTCCAGAACGGAGGCGAGCCGACGGATGCCGCAGGGAACATGGGGCCTGACACCGATAAAAATTGGGGATACGAGGGCATACTGTACATAACTGCGGTTCTTACAATGAAAATCGGAGCGCGGGAGAAAGAGATCGGCAAACGGATCGAGAACTTCGAGCGCTGCAAGAGATACTTGAGCCGCCTTTTCGGAATCGGGAAAACCTCAAAGTCCAAGCCGGGAGAGCTTCTCGATAAAACGCGGGACCTTTACGACAAGATCAACGAGATGCTGGAGATATGGAAGCGGGAATCGGGGCAAGACTCAGAAGAATAGCCCTGCTTGTACAATATGACGGGACTCATTATAACGGCTGGCAGTGCCAGGATATAGGCAAGACCGTACAGGCCGAAATCGAGCGCGCGTTGAAAATCCTTACCAGGGAAAGCGTGAAAACCGTCGCCTCCGGCAGGACTGATTCCGGAGTACACGCGCTGGGCCAGGTCGTTCATTTCGATTCCGGCACGGGTTTAAAACTAGATAAAATCTGCATATCTCTCAACGGGATACTCCCCGCCGATATCGCTGTCAGGAACGCATATGATGTCCCGGAAATCTTTCATTCCAGATACAGCGCCGTCGAAAGAGAATACAAGTATCTGATTTACAACCATCCCCAGCGGTCGCCGTTCATGCTGTACCGCGCCATGTGGGCGAAAACATACATCGATGAAACTCGCCTGAATGAAGCCATGTCGCTTCTGGTCGGCGAGAGGGATTTCGCGTCGTTCTGTAAAAAAGTATCGGCGAACGAGGGGACCATCCGCAGACTGACATCCGCCAGTGCGGGCAGGTCGGGCGATACGATTGAGATACTGATACGGGGAAACGCCTTTTTGCATAATATGATAAGAATTATTGTGGGGACGGCCGTTGATCTGGTGCAGAATGAGCGGCCGCCGGAGGATATACTTGAAATCCTCGAAAAAAGGGACAGGATTTTCGGCGGCAAGACCGCACCCCCGTACGGACTGTACCTGAACAGGGTGATATACGATCCCCCGCTTGAAAGCATGAAATCGGCATTTTAACCGCGATTCAGTTATTTTATTGACATTATAACAATCGCTGATTGAATAGTCAGGTTGGAATTTTTTTTCGGCGTTTTTTAGAGTTTTCGACCAACCGTCGGGCATGAACGAGAACATCTTGTAGCGATTCATAACGGATACCGTTGTATAACATGAATATGAAAAAAACTGCATTCGTAATTCTGGCAGGCTCATTGCTTTTCGCCGGATTCAATCAAGACGCGTACGCGGCAAAAACCAGAAAGGATTACTTCTTCAAACCCCAGTTGGGCGGCTGGTTCGGGCCGGTTACACCGCTGGGTGAAACCGACGAGCTGTTCGATACCGAGCTTTCGGGAGGGATTTTCTTCAGAATCAATCTTCCGAAAGATAATTTTATTCTGAAATACTTCAAGATCGGGGTGGATATCTCGTATCAGCATTATGAATCGAAAGGCATCAATGACCTCCATTTCGTGCCGCTTTACGGCAGTATCCTCGGCCTTCTTCCTATAGATATACCGGTAAGGATACAGTTAAAATGGGGCGCCGGAGCCGCATATTTATACCAGAGACCCGACAGGCTCGAGCTCTGGGAGCCCGTTATCCATACCGGCCTGGAAATATCGTTCCCGGCCGGCAGAACGGTGAATATCGGCCTGCGCCTTGACTATCTTTATATTTATGAAGGATATCTCGACTCGAAAGCCGAGGGCGGACATTTTTTGAATATAGGCATATGCCTGTACTTCAATATATGAACAGGATTGACTGGAACTGGATTTTATGAAGAATATCGTAAAAATATCATTAACTTGTACGGCCTGCATGATTGTTTTTGCATTCGTTTCGGGATGTAAAAACGAGCAGGGGATATTCCAGGAGTATGATACCAAGAGGCTCAAGGTTGTATTAAAAGGCACCTTTGCATCCAACTCTCCGGCCGAGAGTTTTATCGATCTGTCGTCGATCACCTCGGAGAATGTCAGAATCAAGGACGATTCGATTGTCCTGTGCAACGAATCGCTCATTCCAGATGATCCCGGCACACCGGAAGATGAATCCGCATTGGCTCTTACCGAGCTTCCCTCCCGATATATGCTCGACATAGCCGAGATGGAGCTCAATCATGACAATTTTTCCAAACACAGAAAGGCCAGGATTTTTTCCATGGTCGAAACAGAGGCGTTTTTTGACGGAACCGGAATCTCTCTCGATTGTGACGACCCCGTTCATCTTAAAGCTTATTCGAACGTACGTCTGAAGACCAGGAAGATGGCTTTTGACAAAGCAAAAATCTACAATGTCACTGCAGATGGATGGGCCTATAAGGAAGACGCGGAAATCATCTTTAATGAAAAGGACGGCGTCAAGGCCTACAACGTAAACCTTTTGCAGAAGAATTCCTACTATGACAGCCTGCGCGAGGAGAGCAGCCATATTAACAAGGTTTATCCGCTCAAAATACCGATTGTCGGCGGAATGACTTTCAACAGAAACAAGGAAGAGATGGTCCTCGAGGTCAGGATCCTCGTAAAGAATTTCATTAAAAAATATGAATACAAGGACTATGACAGCGAGGATGACGATGAATTGGTAGCAATTCATTTTTACGGGTTTTCGGACTGGCTCAGAGACGTGGGAGCCGGGGAATATGACATAGGCGGCAATATCATCGGCGTGGCCAGGACATACGTGCCCTCTTCGGTCGGCAGTATCAGCGGCACGACCCCGGCGAGAAACATGTTTGTCATCGCCGTGCCGGCGGGCGATCCGATAACGAATTACGCGCTGGTCAGGCCTCAAGACGATCCCGAGTTTCCGGCGACCCCGCCGGTTCCATATACCGGCAGCGGGCCGGTTACCGATCTGACTGACGGTAACTATCAGATCGTTACGCCAGAAGACCATTCCGAAATTTTTGCTGCCGGCGATTATATAGAAGTGAATCCGTGGGGGACGAATACCGCGACAAAACAATATTTTGTCAAGGAAGTGACGGCGACCGCGATTACATTTATGGCGAAGTCGGGATATGGAGATTCCGCTCTTGACGTGGATTACTCCCTCCTTCCGGCAAGCTACCGTGATAACAATCCCTGTGATCTGCCCAAGGCCCCTGACAGGGACGAGTACCTGGACAACATATATTCTTATCTGGATTATCTCGCCAGTTACGAAGAATACCGTTATGAATGGAACGCGGCCATTCAGGACTGCAATGATCTGGAACTCCTTGCGGCCCTTGATGCGGACTGGTCGGCTTTTAACAACTATGCCAAGGCATGGGTCAATTATGAAAATTCGGTCAAAAAAATTGTACTTCCGCCCCTGGCGGCCTATGCAGCATCCGTTGCGGGATATACGATTGAAAACGTCATGCCCGGCAGCTATGATATCTATTACACGAATATTGACGATGTCTCTGACATCGAAAGATACGGAAAGCTTTTTTATGCGGATGAATTGGATGCGTATTCTGCTAACCCGGTTACGGTCGGCAAAAACGAGTCGGTCACCCTCAATATCCCGTAGTAATATACTGTTGTGAAAACCGGCCAGGATGCACTCCAGCAGATAAATCCAACTGAACGCGGTAAAATTAACGGCAATCGCCCAATTGTTATTGACTGATCATGCCGCGCTGTAATTAATGCCATTTGAAAAACTCCCAGGAAATGTTCCTGGCAGGAATTAAATAAGCAAGGGTTTCAGAATATGGCAGAAATGAAGATAATTGTGCAGAAATATGGCGGTACCTCGGTTGGAACCTCTGAAAGGATCAAGTCTGTGGCCCA
>JAKLIV010000170.1 GCA_022709405.1 Spirochaetota bacterium | reverse complement strand
GCGATAACGAAAAAGACCAGGGCCATAATGCCCGTCAGCCTTTACGGTCAGTGCGCCGACATGGATGCCGTCAACGCCATCGCCGGCGAATTCGGATTGCCGGTCATCGAGGACGCCGCCCAGAGTTTTGGCGCGACATACAAGGGAAAGAGATCATGCGGCCTTTCGACAGTCGGTTGCACCAGCTTTTTCCCGTCCAAGCCGCTGGGTTGTTATGGAGACGGGGGGGCCTGTTTTACCAATGATGACGGCCTGGCGCTCAGGATGAGGCAGATACGCGTGCACGGACAAGACCGGCGATATCATCACCCGCTGATCGGCCTGAATGCGAGAATGGACACGCTCCAGGCGGCGGTTATCCTGGCAAAGCTGGAAATATTCGATGACGAAGTAAAATCCAGGATTGAGATCGGGGCGCGGTATACGGAGCTGTTAAAAGATCGTGTCATAACACCGTATATCGAACCGTTCAATACCAGCGTGTATGCACAGTATACGATACAGGTCGATGAAAGAGACCATCTGATCGCAAAACTCGGCGAAGCGGGGATACCCACTGCCGTTCACTATCCAATACCTCTCCACAAACAACCGGCATTCAGGGAACATGAAAATGATTCATTGCCGGCTGCCGAGAAAATTTCCAGGCGGGTTTTAAGCCTGCCCATGCATCCATATTTAAGCGCTGCGGACCAGGACTTTATTGTTAAAAATGTTATCATGTGATATTATCATTGGTCATTGAATTATATTCATTATACAATCCTCTGGACAGTACTAATTGAACCGGTTATTGCATGAAGAGTTCAGTATGCTAAATATAACAAAAACGTTATCGATATTGAAATCCATTCATATCCCATTGATGAAAAATTAAGAAGCATTGCTTCAAGGAGTCTTATTAGATGAAATTGCTCACAGTCATTGGCGCGAGACCACAGTTCATTAAAGCCGGCACGGTCAGCAGGGAAATAAAAAAACACCGAACGATAAAAGAAATCATCGTACATACCGGGCAGCATTACGATTCGAACATGAGTGATGTCTTTTTCGAGCAGATGAAAATACCGACGCCGGATTACAACCTGGGCGTCTCCAGCGCATCACACGGCGCCATGACTGGACGCATGATGCTGGAAATCGAAGAAGTCTTACATAAAGAAAAACCGGACAAGGTTCTCGTTTACGGGGACACAAACAGTACTCTTGCCGGAGCCCTGGCTGCCGTGAAAATCCACATCCCCGTAGCACATATAGAAGCCGGGCTTAGAAGTTTTAACATGGACATGCCGGAAGAAATAAACCGTATTCTAACCGATCGAGTGAGCACATGGCTTTTCTGTCCTACCGATGTGGCAATATCAAACCTCTCGAAGGAAGGTTTCCCCCACACATCGATCCATGGAGTAAAACAAAGCATTATGAAGTCCGGTGACGTCATGCAGGATGGCGCCATCTTCTATTCAAACTTTGCCAAAAAGCCGGAGGGAATATCTGTACCGCCGGATTTCATTCTGGCCACTGTTCACCGGGCGGAAAACACCGACAATCCACTTAACCTGTCTAATATCGTTGATGCAATGAATATTATTGCACAATCTGGTAAAAAAATTATTCTGCCACTGCATCCCAGAACAAAAAAAATGCTGAAAAGTATCGAAACGGACTTCACTGATGATGTCATCATCATAGATCCTGTCGGATACCTCGAAATGGTATACCTGTTGAAGCATTGTTCCATGGTAATGACCGACAGCGGCGGTCTTCAAAAAGAAGCTTTCTTTTTCAGGAAACCATGCATCACCCTGCGCGAAGAGACAGAGTGGGTTGAATTGGTGGAGAATGGATTCAACATACTCACCGGCGCGAACAAAGAATTGATTGTAGACAGGTGCAGCAGGGCGGATTCGCTCTTTTCAAGTAATTATTCAATAGACCTGTACGGGAACGGGATCGCCAGTGAAAAAATCGTCAAGCAACTGGCGGCGGAATAACAGTTAAAGATTGCGAGCGGGTATAATACTGCCATGAAAGAAAATGTGCTTATTGCCGGCGTCGATTACGCCATGCCGAAACTTTTTTATTTCAAAGAGTTCTGGCGGAAAAAAGGGTACGGCTATGTTTTTTATGGAAATGACCGGATGAAGGTGATGAAAAAATTTCCGGATGTCCCCTTTTATTCCTCGCATATCAACAAGAACTCCGATTTGCTTTTCGTCCTTCAGGAAATCTTATTATTGAAAAAAATCGCACGCAAGGAAAACATCAGGTATTGCGAATATTATTACACTGCGCCATTCCTTCAAATGCTCGTGGTGCTCGCGGTCATGAAACTGTGCCGGATCACGGTCATATCCATATACAGGGGCGGCGAGATATATTACTGGCGCAGGCATTCATTCTTTAAAAAATATTTCCTGAAAACGGCAAACAGGTTGTCCCATAAAATCGCCTACAAGGAAATGTACATGCCTGAAATTCTAAAAAATAACGGCATGTTTCATCAGGGCAGAATGTATCATTGGGCAAATTCGATAGAATATGCTGAATTGCCCTCGGATTATATCTCACGAAAAGAAAATGTCCTTCTTTTCCATAACAGTTTCAAGGAATGGCGGCATCCTGATTTTCTTATCGACGTCATCAACAGGCTTAAAGAAAAGACAGTGAATTTCAAACTGATACTCGCCGGTTACAGGGAAGACGCCGACAATGCCATTCTGAAGATTATCAATGAAAAAATTAATAATTATGGATTATCAAAATTTGTAGAAATATACGATTTTGCCGCCAATGAACCCGAGTTCTATTATAAAAAATCGAAGATATTCCTCCTTCCTTCGGACCTGGTGTACTGCAATTATTCATTACTCGAAGCTATGAATTACGGCGTGGTTCCCCTCGTGAGCGAACTGGATAACGACAGCCATCTGATCATTGACCACGAATCAGACGGTTATATTGTGCCGAACGATGAGGACCGCTGGAGCAGCCTGATCTACGAGCTTTTAACAGACGAAAACAAGTTCGAGAGAATGAGCAAGCTGGCGAACCTGAAAATATACAACGATTATAATTCCCAAAAAAGATTTGAAAAGTATTATGATTTCATTAAAGTTACTGAATTTTAATTTTTATCTGATAAAAATCTTAGCTTTTTAGATAGGACAGACGAAACTGATAAATATTTATACCTTAATTGATGAAATTTCATTTTACAATTGTTCTAAAGTATTAATAAAACTGATATAGTTTTTCTCGGCATTATAATTTTTTTTATATTGCAAATATGATTGAACTCGAATTTCTTTATTTTTAAAAAATTCGATTCTTTTCAATGCTTCTACTATTTCCTCTATATGTGCCTGAGACGAAAGCAATATCCCATTGTATCCATCTATAATCATGTCGCTTATACCCCCGATATCAGGCGCTATAACCGGTATATGGCAACTCATGGCCTCCATGATGGATACCGGTACGCCTTCAGATTCACTTGTGTTTATGAATACATCAACTAAATTAGTTTTATAAAAAGAATAAACATCACTATTTTTCAAGTCTCCAGTAAAATTATATTCAATATTCTTTTTATTTAATTTCAATTCATCGACAAGAGATATAATTTGAGATTTAAGCGGCCCATCACCTATATGCGTCCATTTTAATTTCTGGTTTATACTATCAGATAGTAAAGCAATTGATCTTACTATTTTATCAATATTTTTCACCGGAACTAAAAAGGCACAAGAAACTATATGAAAAACTCCTGGATCAGACGGCAAGGTAATAATATTCTGATCATCCACTCCCAACCTTTTAGTTTCAAGTAAACTCCTGTCGTAACCGTAAATACTTGTTAAATATTCCTGTGCTTTATCCGTAATCGTGAATATTCTATCAATATTATCAAGGTATCTTTTTCTCAGCGGCATATAATTATTTTTTCTTCGTTCCCTATACAGGTCAAATCCATGAACGCGGGTGCATACTTTAAAGCTGCATTTGTGAAACTTTTTTATTCTTTGCAAAGCGTAAGTAACTTCGGTAAACCAGTATGTATAAAAAACATCAATTTGATTATTCAAATGGTATTCGTATAGTAATTTTTTATAGCGATGCAATCGGCTATATGTGGCCAAATTCGTCAGGAACATGTCCAGGCAAAATGTTCTTTCTTTGACAACTTCGATCCAGAACGAGGGTGTGGTAATTGCTTTCAGGGAATTTAATATTTTATTGAAAATTGAAAGTGGTCTGTTTATAAGAGTATAGTCTATGGAAATATTTTGCGGAATCTCTCTTATCATTTCTCCGCGAGCGACAGGCATAATTATGAGCTTAATACCTCCTTGTTCTCCCCAATATTTAATTTCAGTCTCTAAAAATTGTTCTCCGGGATAATACGGAAAAGCAGCGGTGATAAGGACAATTTTTTTTTCTGACATTATAATTTAAACTCCAGGGCAACGATCTCCCATAAAAAAGGATATTTTCTTGGTAATTATTTTTGAATATATTTTTTTGGCAATGAACCCTGTTGAAGCATATTTTTTATCTACCTGAGAAATGTAGCAGGAGAATTTATATGCTCAATTACATCATCAAGTATAATAATATTATTTAATTTGATATAATTGTCTGGTCAATGATTCAATGAAATGATTAATATTATTGTTTTTATTCATAATGTTAATTAATTTAACATCCTTAATATTCTTGCATACATATTGTACATCCAGGGATGTCTGGGTGAAAGATTTAGTTCTTGCTTCCTTGGTTTTTGATAACGGCATATCGGCAGATATTGTACCTCTTTTTTGCCGCCAATCATAAAGATCTTCTGCTAATGCGTCAACATATACTACAATATCTGAAACGATTGATTTATTGAATAAGATATGATTAACTCTATCAGAGTCAAATTTTGATAAATTTTTTATCGAACGTGATCTATGAAAAGGGCCTTCATCAATCACTATATATTTTTTTTCAGATTGCTTTTGCCTGTGCATTAAAACCTGTGGAAAGTACCACAATTTGATGTATTTCTTAATTAAGTTTATATTGGGTAACCGGCATTGGATAATTTTAATAAATGATCTTATGAGAATTAATATATTGAAAAGATCTTTTTTCCTATATTGGGATTTGGTAATGAATAAGAAATCAGGATTATTAGATTGTTCTTCTTTAAACTTATCAAATAAAAATGATTTACCAATACCTGACATTCCAACAAATTCGACATAGTATGATTTTTGTGCGGAGGAAAGCTTCATTTGAATTACAATCTTTATTCAATTAGTAAACCAGATATTTAATTTTCGATGAGTATTCTATGTCAACTAATATACTATCTGATATGTAATTTTTATTGTCCCATACGACTCAACACTTGAAATACCTCACTCATACACATATCTGATCACCTTCCCCTTTATATGCACGATCCGAACTGTCCCGAGCAGCCAGTGCTGGGTCTCGATCCAGGTGCTCAGCTCGATCACGTCGTCTCCGCCTTTCTCGCCGATCATCTCGCGCAGCGCCCTGTCGTAATCATGGTCTTTCGTCACCGACCACACCCACAGAAGGCTGAAATTGCTCACGCGCGCCTCAGCCTCGCCCAGCACCTCGTAGCGGGGGCTCCTCAGCGGGCCCGCCTGGGGTTCGTAGCCCGACTGGTGATAACCCCGGTACACAATGCATCCCGAAAAGGGCAGCAGCAGAGCAAGCGCAAGCGTCAAGAATCCAGCGCGATTTATGTGCCGCAGGGGTCTCATCTCCCGCGGCCCCCGCCCGCTTTTTTCGGCTCCGGTTTGCGGGCATCATCCGAGGCAGGCGGGGCCTCGTCTTTCACGAACCGCGCCGCATCGCCTTCAACATAAACGCGGTGCAGGCTGAACAGGATGAAATAATAGGTCCTCTCGTACCAGCGCACGTTGAGCAGAACATCGCCCGTAATCCTCGAAAGGCCGAACCCCTCACCCGCATCTAGGGCCTCATTGTCCCCGGGCCTGCGGGGCGATCCGTCGATATACACGAGCATGTCGCCCGATATCTTTTTGAGTATCATGCGTCCACTTTCCTGAGCCCTGATGAGCTTCAGCTCAAGCCCATCGCCCGAGCGGATCACGTCCCCGCTGAGAATTTCGGTCTCTCTGCCGGAACCGGCAAGATACATCTTCCCCTCTTTCACGAAAATTCCTGACCCGCGATCCAGCTCATGCATCGGAGTATTCTTGCCGGCCGGCAATGCTGCGGCCGCCGATTCAACCTCGTCCATGACAACGACCGAAGCTTTTTCCGCAGCCAGGACCGCGCCTTTTTTCATGGCAAGCTCCCTGCGGTCGGCCCTGCGTACGATCATGACGTCGTTCTCCATGAGCAGCGCGTTTTCAATGCCGCGGTTGATGTCGGCGCGCTTCACGGTCCACAGTCCGAAAACGGCGCCGGCCCAGTTCGAGCATCCGCCTGTTTTGCCGATAATTTCGGTCTTTCTGCCCTCGATCGGCGAGGTCGACGCGGTCATCCCCATGGGCGACACGCACCCGGCGAGAAGAATGACCGGCGCAATGAAGAATGAGAATGTATGGATAAGGACTTTTTTTTGTTTCATCAACTCCTCCATAATATGGCCCTGGTTCATGATGGCGAAGCCATCATGAACCAGGTACTAAAACTTTATCTCCACGCCGAAATTCGGTATCAACGCCAGCGCGGTCTCGTCCCTTTCACGCTTCGGGTTTCTTCCCTTGACATAGGGCTGGTTATACCGCCAGGTCTCCCGGTCGATCGGAATGTAATAGTACGCGTTGATCAGCTCGATGTACCAGCTCACGTGCCCCCACTGGTGGTCTGAGGTGTAGGTATAGCGGATGTCGAGCCGATGATTGACCGGGAAATGCCGCGAATTCTGTTTAACGCCGCCATAAGTCGGGAAATATCTTCCGCTGCCGGCCGGGCTCTCAATAGTATCAGTAACCGGAGTATACGGGAACGACGAGTAAAGCTGGAACCTGCCGCTGATCGTGTGCTGTCTGTAGTTATAGCCCAGCACGAGTTTCAGCGCGTGTTCCTGCTCGTAGCTGAAATTGATATACGTATCGCCGCTGTAATACGGTCCGGGGGCACCGGATTTATATTTCGACTGCGTGAACGTGTAATTGATCCATCCGAAAAATCCCGCGGACCGCTCGGTCCGGTCAAGCCGGAGCTGTATTTCGGCGCCGTAGGCCCTGAGCTGTCCCGTGTTGTCGAATCCGTTCTCGATAGAATCGTTCTCCACTCCCAGGTCCCAGAAGTAGTTGAAGAACCCTTCGGCCTTTATAGTGAAGAGAAAGACTTTCTGCTCGATTCCGAGGGTGCTGTGGACCGAGCGTTCGGGCTTGAGGTCTTTGCCGATTTTCGAAATGTACTGTGCGCCCCTGAAAAGATAGGGGTTGACCTGGTAGAACGAAGAATACATGCCGCCGGCGACCGACAGCGTGGTCTCGGTCTCGAATTCGTAGCTCACGAGCAAACGCGGGTCAGCGATGAAAAACCTGCTGCGGTCGAGATAATCCATGCGCACGCCGGGCACCACGGTGAGCCCCTTCCAGGTGAACTTGTTTTCGACATACCCGCCTGCCACGACATTCAATACCGAATCCTCGATCGGCCTGAGCCTGAACTCGTTCTCGTTTGCGAAATCCGGGATGCCGAAACCGCGGTAATCGACGGGAACAAAGCTGTACCCGTCATAAATGAAATCATAGAGCGTGACATCGGCGCCGAGCCGCAGCTCCGCCGTGTCGTCAAGCCACTTGAACTTCACCAGGTCTTTTATGCCGAAGATGTAGGGCTTGCCCGTATTGTTGTATCCCTTGGTCCATGACGCGGCCTGGTCGCTGTCGATGCTGGTTGATGTCTCTGCCTCGCTAAGCGACGCGTAAAAAATCGCGTCGTTGGAGAATTTTTTCGAGTGCCGGTACGTATAGGTAAGGCCCTGGGTGAACGACATGATGTCGGTCCTGAACCGGAACTCCTCGAGCACGGGATCGACCGTCGAGTCGCCCTTCTCGTCGTTGAGGAGCCTGATATAGTCGCGGCTGCCGAAAGCGAGGAGCGTGAGCGAATGCCTGGCGTCAAAATTGTATCTGGCCTTGACCTGGTAGTCCCAGTATTCGGGGACGATGTTGAGTTTCTCGCCCGCGATAAGCTCGTAAAGGAGGGGAACCAGCAGCGTCAGGTATCCGTACCTTCCCGAAACGATCACGTATCCCTTGTTCCCGGTTACGTAATTTTCGTCCTTGAGGACCTTCGTCCCCAGGGGAATTTTCACCAGCGCCGTCGCGGATATAAGCCCGATATCGGCCCAGCCGCCGAACTCCTTCACGTCATCCATGGTATTGATGCTGATCACCGCGGCAGTCGGGCCGCCGTATTTCGCCGGGAACGCCGACGAATACAGGTCGATCTCGCTCATGAGCTCGTTGGCGATAACCGAGTGCAGGCCTCCGAAGTGCAGGGGATTGTACAGGGGCATATCGTCGACGTAATATCGGTTGGATGAATCCGGCGCGCCGCGGATCACCAGGTTCCCGAAAAATCCGCTTGTCCGGATGATGCCGGGCAGCGCGGTCAGTGCGTTTACCGCATCGCCCAATGAGGCCGGCACGTCCTTCAGCTCCCTTGAGGAGAGCGTCTGGCGCGACACTTTCTGGATGTCGCGCTGTCCGACGATGGTGATGCCTTCCTCGACCTTGTATGGTTTAAGCCAGAAATCGTTGGCTCTGGAGGCCCTGATATCAATGCTTGTCTGGATAGGGGTGAAACCCGAGGCCTTCACCGTAACCGTGTACTTTCCCATGGAGGGCACCGGGATGCGGTATTCGCCCTTTTCGTTCGTGCGAACCATTATTTTCGCCTCGGCCAGGGACACGACCGCCGGGGATACGGGCCTGTTGTCTGCCGTGCTCAGCACCCTGCCCTTCAGCACGATCTGGTCCTGCGGATGCAGCGCACCCGCGGAGAACAGGAACAAAAAAAGTGCGCAGACGGCGCAGGCGGTCATTTTTCTCAGGAAAACCATGATAATATTATTCAGACGTAAATTGTTTGAAAATTAAGCGGGGGGATACTATCCTGTCAAACAA
>JAKLIV010000017.1 GCA_022709405.1 Spirochaetota bacterium | reverse complement strand
TCTGGAAGGACGCCGAGACCGGTTTCAACGTGATGACCAGCCGCGACAAGCAGGCCCCGGTCAAGGCGCTCGGGGACGGCAGGCTCAAGCTCGAGGGCAGCGCCGAGCTCGCGCTGTGGTTCATGGGCGCCGTAGCCGTGATGATGAAGAAGCCCAAGAAAAAGTAATTTTTTTCTGACGACGATGCCCGCAAAAGCGGGCATCGTCATTTCATGCATACCGGGAGGAAATATGAGGATTCGGAGATTCGTGACGATTGTAATTTTTACGGCCGCGTTTGCCTTTGCGGCGTGCGACGACGATGGCGGGGGAAGCTCCCCGAAGGAGGCTTTATGGGGCGTGATAACGCTAACCGGGGCCACTGCGGGAACCAATTATATAAACATCGCATGGGCCGATCCGGCTGACGCGGATTTCGATCATGTTGTGATTGTGTGGACGCTTGATTCCGCCGCAATCGGCAGCATCACAAGTGTCGTCAGCGGGACCGGTGCGTACACAGTATCGGGCCTCAGTACTTCGTCCAAGTACGCGGTAAGCCTTGCCGCTTCAGACGAGACGGGCGCGAAAACGGGAACAGCGGCGGAGTTCACAATAACCACCACCGACACTGGAACGGCCGATTACCATTTCATCTACAACGCGGCCGACCTGAATGCGGTGCGCGGCGGCGTTGAAGGGTATGATGACTGGGGCCTTGACGGCAACTATATCGTGATGGCCGACTTCAGCCTCAATGTCGCGCCGTACAATTCGGGTACGGGCTGGCCCGAGATCGGCAGCGACGGCTCCCCGTTCACCGGGACCCTTGACGGTAACGGGCGCGTGATCAAAAATCTCTATATCAACGATACGAGCGGCGCATCGCGCGGATTGTTCGGCTGCATCAGCGAGGGGTACGTGCATGACCTGGGGCTCGAGTCGATCAGGGTGACCGGCGGCGCGGTATATACCGGCGGGCTCGCGGGCTATGTCAGGGGGGCGTCGGTCATCGAAGACTGTTCTGTGACCGGCACCCTCGGCGGCGGCTCCGGGGGCACGGGCGGCGCAGGCGGGCTTGCCGGTCAAAGCAATTTCAGTTTTGGCGATGATACGGTGTTTACGCGCTGCCACGCCGCGGTCACGGTAAACGGAAACGGCAATTCCGCCGGCGGGCTCATCGGCGATGCGAGGAACACGACCATGTCGGACTGCTATGCGACCGGGAGCGTGAACGGGCAGTGCAGCTGCACGGGCGGGCTCGTGGGATATCTGGTTACCAGCACGGTCACGGGCTGCCATGCCACGGGAACGGTGACCGGGACCGGATGGACCGGAGGATTGCTGGGCGCTAATGATGAATGTAATCTCACCAATTGCTATGCAACCGGAAACGTCAGCGGCAGTAACGAGACCGGAGGGTTCGCGGGATGGAATTTCCGGTCGGGCATCTCGAACAGCTTTTCAACCGGCAATGTGAGCTCCGCGGGAGGCTACTATACCGGCGGTTTTGCAGGTACCAGCACGCTGAACGGTACACTGACGAACTGCTATGCGGCCGGGAACGTGACGGCCAGCGGCAATATGAACATGGCCGGGGGGTTGGTTGGAAGGGTCCATACCGGGATTATAACCAGCTGCTACGCGGTGGGCACGGTCTCGTTCTCCGGCGACGATAAAGGCGGCATCACCGGAGACGATTACGATTCGACCTATACTTCATGCTTCTACGACACCGAGACTACGGGCATGAGCGCCGCGAACGCAGATTTCGGCACCCCGGCAACGACCGTGCAGATGAAAACCCAGGCGACATTCACCGGTGCGTCGCCCGCGTGGAACTTTACCACTGTCTGGGCCATAGACGATACCGGGGCCATCAACAGCGGGTACCCGTACCTGATCGACAATCACCTGTAGGTGTGCATGGGAATGGTCGTTACCGGGTACATACAGGTCTCCTCGAAGGGCAGGCGTGATGTCATCGACATCACCGCGAAGGTGCAGCAGGTGATTGCTGACAAGGGTGTGAGTGACGGCATCGTGGTGGTGTTCGTGCCCGGATCGACCGCGGCGCTGACAACGATAGAGTTTGAGCCGGGGCTGGTGAAAGACATCGACGCCCTGCTCGAACGGCTTATTCCCTACAAGGAAGATTATCGGCACCACCAGACCTGGCACGACGACAATGGCGCGGCGCACCTCCAGGCCGCGCTCATGGGCCCGTCGATAACGGTTCCGGTAGTCAATGGCAAGCTCACGCTGGGCACCTGGCAGCAGATCGTGCTCGTCGACTGCGATACACGGCCGCGCGACCGCACGCTCGTGGTGCAGATGATCTATTGACATCCATGCCGCCTCTTGTTTCCCAACCCGGTCAAAGGGGGCAGGGGGGGATTTATCACCTGCTTCCTGGTTGACAAAACTAATCTCCTGTACTATGATTATACATACATATAAATCCTTTCCTGATCCGGTCTTGAATTTCATTTCTCAGTCCGATTGTTGATGCGAACTTTCCTTTCATGAGAAGTGCGATGAAGCATTCGGTAAAACTCACCTGCATGATCCTTGCCGTAAGTGCGGCGCTGCATCTGAGCGCATGCGATGACAGCGGCGGCCAGGGCGATTCAACGCCGTGGGATTCGATCAGTGTCACCGGGATCACCGCGAGAAATGATTCTATCGACATTTTTTGGAAGAACTCCTCTGATCATGTCGAAATAACCTGGTCTCTCGACGGCGAAACGGTTGATTCCGGCAACGGCATCACTCAGTACGGTATTACGGGGCTCTCTCCTGGAACTGAGTACGATATAACCCTCGCCGCGGTGGATTCCTCGGGCAACAGGTCGGCGAACCAGATCATGCTCGATGTGTACACCACCGGCGGCGCTGAAAAAAACTACTCGCTCATCTATACGCTCTCACAGCTTGACGCCGTGCGCGAAAATCCCGGCGGCGACTACCTGCTCATGGCGGATATCGATCTGAATGTAAGACCGCATAACTCCGGTGACGGATGGAGCCCGATCGGCAATGGATCAGATCCGTTCACGGGTTCGTTCAACGGCAACAACCATGTCGTCAAAAACATGTACATCAATACGCCCGGGGTGTCTCACAGGGGGTTCTTCGGCTACACCGCGGGGGCCTTTATCTGCAATCTCGGACTCGAAACCGTCAACGTGACAGGAGGCGACGATACCGGATCCCTGGCCGGGTGGTCCGATTCATCATCGATCATAGACTGCTTCGCAGCCGGATCTGTCTCGGGGGACTACAGTACGGGCGGTCTCGTCGGCTTCAGCATCGATTCAGACGTCAGGCGCTGTTATGCTTCTGCCGTGGTCGCCGGGGGCGCAAACTGCACGGGAGGGCTGATCGGGGGAAACTATTCCTCTGACTTGACAGACTGCTATGCGATCGGCCCGGTCGGCGGCCGCGCATATACTGGCGGCCTTGTCGGATGGAACGGCTACGCTTCTGTGTTCACGAGCTGTTATGCCGCGGGAACGGTCACGGCCTCGATAGCGACAGCTTACAAGGGCGGGCTGGTGGGATACGATTACGACGGTTCGACTACCTACGGGTCATGCTTTTACGACACGATGGCCACGGGGATGAACTCCGCCAACCAGGATTACGGCGCGCCCAGAACCACGTCCGAGATGAAGTCTCCGGCGACGTTTACCGGCATAGAACCCGCGTGGGACTTTGACAGCGTATGGGGGATGGATGGCTCAATTAACGCCGGGTATCCCTACCTGCGGGACAATCACTAATCTTTTCTTTCAGGCCCCCTTTGAGGGGGGATGGGGGGTGTTCACAGTTCGCCGAAATCCAGCGTGGCGAAGTAATCGTCCAGTGTTTCTGCTCTGCGTATCTGTTTCACGCTCCCGTCTTCCCTCAGTAAAAGTTCGGCCGAGCGCAGCTTGCCGTTGTAGTTGAAACCCATGGCGTGGCCGTGGGCGCCGGCGTCGTGTATCACGACGATATCGCCGACCTCGAGCCGGGGCAGTGGCCGGGCGATGGCGAACTTGTCGTTGTTCTCGCACAAAGAGCCGGTCACGTCGTACACGGTGTCCTTGTCCCGGCCTTCTTTTCCGAGGACGGTGATGTGATGGTACGCGCCGTACAGCGCCGGCCGCATGAGGTTTGACATGCACGCGTCCAGGCCGGCGTACTTTCGATAGGTGTCCTTCAGGTGCAGTACCTTCGCGACGAGATACCCGTACGGGCCGGTCATCATCCTGCCGCTTTCCATGTATATGCTGAGCGGGTGCAATCCCTTGCTCCGTATGCGTGCGTCATATGAGCGGGCGATGCCGCTTCCGACATACTCCATGTCTATGGCCTGCTGTTCGGGCCTGTAGGGTATCCCGAATCCGCCGCCGAGGTTCACGAACTCGAACCGTATCCCGATTTCGGCCGATATCTCGGCCACAAGGTCGAAGAGCATGTCCGCGGTCTCGACGAAATAGTTCGGGTCGAGCTCGTTCGACGCGATCATGGTGTGGAGCCCGAAGCGCTTCACGCCCTTGTCCCTGGCGATTTTATAGCCCCTGAACAGCTGGTCCCTGGTGAAACCGTACTTGGCCTCCTCGGGGTGGCCGATGATCGCGTTTCCCTCGCGCAGGGGCCCCGGGTTGTACCTGAAGCAGATGAGCCCGGGCAGGCCGCCGTTTTCTTCGAGAAAGGGGATATGGGTGATGTCGTCGAGGTTTACGATCGCACCGAGATCCCGCGCCTTGCGGAACTCGTCGGCCGGGGTGTCGTTCGAGGTGAACATGATCTGCTCGCCGGTTATTCCCACCCGTTCGGCCATGCACAGCTCGGCCATGGAGCTGCAGTCGGCCCCGAATCCTTCCTCTTTGAATATTTTCATGATGTGGGGATTCGGGCAGGCCTTGACAGCGAAGTATTCCCTGAACTCCGGGGCCCAGTCAAAGGCGGCCACGAGCCTGCGGGCGTTTTGCCTCATCGCCTTTTCGTCGTACAGGTGAAAGGGCGTGGGGTGCTTTTCGATGATCCGCTCGATCTGTGCTCTGGTGAATGGCGGCGTTTTCGTTTGCATGGTCGGTTCCCCGGCTTGTGATGGACCGCGGGCCCGCTTACAGGCGAAGGATCGGGCCCGGCGCTCAGAAGATGATACATACGGGCGATGCGTGACATTGTCAAGAATTAAAGTGTCCGGGAATGCCGGTAGATTCCTGAATGGTGCGATTTCAGCCGCGAATATTCCTTTTCAACCGCTTGATCGCGCCGTTTTGATTTTTTAGATTATTTAAATACTGATGTATGTTATGTTCTTGCTTTTTTTAACCGTATGATTAAACTAGTTTTTCAATGGGAGTGTCAGCCTTCGTATCTTTCATGCATACGCCGGTTTCTTGCCGATCCCGTTCTATAAAAAATACAGACAGCACAATACAATACCTACGAGGTTGTTAAGCAATGAACAAGTCCAGGGAGAAAAAAGACATACAGCGCTCAATCGAGGGTTCGAAGATTTTCACCGAGGTGATGATCAGCAACAATAAAAGGCTCGTATACGCTTTTATCGTCATATGCAGTATCGCCAATGTCGTCGTCACCCTTATCAAGTTCACGGGCAAGGGCTCCAAATACCTCGATTATTCCGATATCCTGCTCGAGATTGCGATTATCATCGTCGTGTTGTCTCTGACGATCTTTATTTCACGAAAGCTCGGCGGGAGCAAGCTGTCCGGTTATGTTTCGATAACGGGCGTCATGTTATCGATTTTCGTGTTCGTATACTCGTTTTACGGATCAAGCGAGCTTTTCGCATCGCTGTACATCATACTCGCCCTGAGCATATTCTATTTCGATGTGCGCCTGTCGGTATACGGCCTGGTTACGGTCGTGATCACCCAGACGATCCTGTTCGTGCTGAAGCCGGAACTGATTCCCGGGGGGCCGGCGAGCAATGTCATTGTGCGCTACGTCCTGTTTTTCATGGTCGGCGTGAGCTCCATTGCAGGGTCGCTGGCGACCAGGCATGTGCTGCAGCTCGCCATCGAGAAAAACGAGGAGTCCCTGGTGAATCTCGGCAGCCTCAAATCCATTGCGGGCACGCTTGCCGATTCGACCGCCGTGCTCAGGACCCGGGTCGGCAGCCAGAACGAGATTTCAGACGATCTTCATAAGATTTCCCAGGACCAGGCCGCGGCCCTCGAGCAGATCAGCGCTTCGCTCGAGGAGCTCTCGAGCAATTCCGAATCCATAAGCACCATAGCACAGAACCTGTACAGCGAACTGCAGATAACGCTCGACGCGGTCAACGACCTGAAGTCCGTCAACGACAAGACCCAGACGAGCTCGGACGCGATCATCTCGAGGCTCAACGAGGTGAACGACTACTCCAACAATTCGGCCGACCATATTCGGGTCACGCTCGAGAAGTTCCACATTCTTCAGAACAAGAGCCAGGAGATGTCGGATTTCATCGAGCTCATCAACGATATCGCCGACCAGGTAAACCTTCTTTCCCTCAACGCGGCCATCGAGGCGGCCCGGGCCGGGGATTCCGGAAGGGGTTTCGCGGTCGTGGCGGACGAGATATCGAAGCTTGCGGACGCGACGTCCGAAAACGCCAAGGAAATCAACCGGATCATCAACGAGAACCAGAGCCTGATCATTGAGAGCGGCAAGCTCATCGAGCAATCCGCCGGCATGATGTCCAAGCTCAACGAGGCGATCGTCAACATCCGCAGGGAGATATCCGAGGTGAGAAACCTTATCGGCGACATCGACACGACCATCAAGACGATAAAAAACCTGAACGTCACGATCCACGAGTCGAGCAGGACGATAGAGAATTCGACGACCGAGCAGAAGAGCGCCACGGTTGAATCGAGCAAGACCATAACCGAAGTGGCGGCCAAGGCGCAGGACATCGTCAACGCCTCTATGTCGATTGCGGATTCGACGAAAATTCTGAATGGCCTGTCCGAAGAGTTCGCGAAAATAACCGCAGAAATGACCAAATAGCGAGGAAACATCAATGAAGCTTGGAATAATCGGGCTGCCCCAGACGGGGAAGAAAACCCTTTTCGGCCTGCTGACCGGGAACGCCCCGTCGGACGCGGCCGCCGCGCAGAAAAAGGCGCTTCCCGGCTTCGCCCCGATACGCGACGACCGCTTTACCGCGCTTGCGAGGATGTACGGGCCGAAAAAGGAGACCCCGGCCCAGATTGATCTTCTCCTCATGCCCAAGATCGAGAAAAACCCCGAGTCGGACACGCCGCTCTTCAGGGAAATGGCCGATGTCGACGCGGTCTGCCATGTGGTACGGGCGTTTTCCGACGAGGCGGTCTACCATATCGACGGCTCGACAGACCCCGTCAGGGACATCGACGCGATCAACGGCGAGTTTCTGCTGCACGATCTTCTTTTCATCGAAAAACGGCTCGAGCGCATGGCCAGGGAGCCGAAAAAGAAGGCCGATCCGTCGGCCAAAAGAGAGGAGGAGATCATGGCGGCCTTCAAAGAACAGCTCGAGCGCGATCTCCCGCTGAGGCTCGTGCCGCTTGCACCGGATGACAGGAAAATCATCAGGAGCTATCCTTTGCTCACTCTGAAAAAGCTGTTCATTGTCCTGAATGTCGACGACACTGCTGCAGCCGATGACTCTCTCATGCGCAGGGTGAGTGAACGCTTCGCCTCGCACGAGATCGGCATCATGCAGGTCGCGGCGCGTATGGAGGGCGAAATATCCTTGCTTGAAAGCGAAGAGGAAAAGAGGGCGTTTATGGACGACGCGGGGATCAGGGAGCCCGCCCTGAACGTGCTGTCCAGGCTCGCGATGGATTCCCTGGGGCTTATTTCGTTTTTCACCGTGGGCAAGGACGAGGTGAAGCAATGGCTCGTCAGAAAGGGATCCTCTGCGCCCGAGGCTGCAGGCGTCATTCACAGCGACATACAACGCGGATTCATAAGGGCCGAAGTGATCAAGTACCTCGACCTGATCGACCTGGGCAGCGAGGAGGCCGTGAAGAAGGCCGGGAAGCTGCACGTCATGGGCAAGGACTATATCGTCGAAGACGGGGATATAGCGAGCTTCAGGTTCAATGTCTGATCCCGGCCATGTGTCGGTTGCAGCCTCTGCCGGCCGGTATCCTGCTGATCAGACGGCTCATCCGAAAAATGCATTCTGACATAATTCTGCTTGACAATCCTCCCGGGGTGTGAAAAAAGTCTTTTGTCGTTGATTGAATATTATGTCTCATTTTTTCATCTCCGTTCAGAAACGGATAATCCGGAGTCGTGAATGAACACCTGCTGCAAATTAGACGATACCTCTCGTTCATTGTCATGGAAGTTTCCGGTTCACATCGGGTTTGAGGCGACGACAAACTACCTCTATCAGCTCAGTTCGATAAACCTTTCCATGACGGTAACCTTCGATCTTTCAGAAACCGAAGTCGTCCATTCGTCTTTTATCGGCTTCATGATAGACTTCAAGGAAAGGATTGTTCGAAGCGGGGGAACTCTTGACGTCATTTTCTCTCCGCAGCTCAGAAAGCATTTCACCCGAATGAATCTTTACCATCATTTCGTATCTGAAGACATCCTCAAGGCCATATAATAATAAAAAAGGCGCAGCTTATCACCTCAAACCCCCCGAAGGGGGTTGTGGTGATAAAAGCGATGTAATTTCTCTTGAAAGTCCCTCTTGGGGGATTCAGGGGGGAATTATTTAGCGTCGATCCATTTCATCATTTTTCTCAGGTCGGCTCCCACCTTTTCGATGAGGTGCTCGCGCTGCTTCGCCTTTATGGCATTGAAATTCGGACGTCCCTTTTCGTTTTCCTCGATCCACCTGCGGGCGAATGAACCGTCCTGGATCTCTTCGAGAATTTTCTTCATCTCTTTTCTGGTCGCATCATTGACGATACGGGGTCCGCTCACGTAATCTCCGTATTCGGCGGTGTCCGAAACCGAGTATCTCATGTAGTTGATCCCGCCCTGATAGAAAAGGTCCACGATCAGCTTCAACTCGTGAAGGCATTCGAAGTAGGCGATTTCGGGCTGGTATCCGGCCGCGACAAGCGTGTCAAAACCGGCCTTGACGAGTTCCGATGCCCCGCCGCACAGGACGGCCTGCTCGCCGAAAAGGTCCGTCTCGGTCTCCTCCTTGAAGGTGGTTTCGAGAACGCCGGCCCTGGTCGAGCCTATTCCCTTGGCGTACGCCAGCGCGGTGTCCTTCGCGTGTCCGGAGGCGTTGTTTTCAACGGCGATGAGCGACGGCACGCCGGCCCCTTTCTGGTATTCGCTCCTGACGAGATGTCCCGGGCCCTTGGGCGCGACCATGATGACGTCGATGTTTTTCGGGGGCACGATCTGTCCGAAGTGTATGTTGAATCCATGGGAAAAAACGAGGGTCTTGCCGGGTTTCAGGCTGGGCTCGACATCCTGCTTGTAGAGCTTGGCCTGGATGTGGTCCTGCGCCAGAATCTGGATCAGGTCGCCCCGTTCGGCCGCTTCTTTCGACGATACCGGCTTGAAATGGTGGGATTCGGCCAGCTTGTAGTTGTCAGTTCCGGGAAGCTCGGCAACGATTACGTGGAGCCCGCTGTCGCGAAGGTTCTGCGCCTGCGCGTGTCCCTGGCTGCCGTATCCGATTACGGCGATTGTTTTATCCTTTAACACTTTCAGGTCGGCGTCATTGTCATAATACATCTTAGCCATGATATTACTCCTTTTATTAAAAAATTTCAGGTAAACTCGAAGCGCCCTTCAGGATGCCGGCAATTCACTGTTCCTTGACCAGGGATACCCTTCCTGTCCTCATCAATTCCTTGATTCCGTAAGGTCTGAGCAGCTCGATGAAGTTATCTATTTTATCGGGTTCTCCTTTCACGCCGAGCGTTATGCTTTTAGGGGAAATGTCGGCTATGTCGGCCCTGAAAATCTCTCCCAGCTGGTAAATCTCGGCCCTCTTGCTCGCGGGCGCATTGACCTTTATCAGCACGATTTCCCTCTGAACGCAGGGAAGATCAGTATGGTCCGTCACTTTAATAACATCGATCAGCTTGTTCAACTGTTTTTTTACCTGTTCGATGACCCGGTCATCGCCCCTGACAACGATAGTCATCACCGAGATATTGTCCTGCTCCGTGGCGCTGACGGTGAGGGAGTCGATGTTGTATCCGCGGGCCGAGAAAAGCCCTGCAACGCGGGCCAGGACCCCGAACTTGTTTTCAACTTTTACGGATATAACATACTGTCTCATGCCAGCTCCCTCATTATCGTGTCCTTGACCGATTTTCCCGCGGGCACCATCGGGTAGACGTTCTCCTCGCGGTTGACCACAAAATCGATTATGATCGGCCGATCGTTGATGGAAAGGGCCTTCTTGATCGCGGCCGCCACGTCCTCTTTTTCCTCGACCCTTATACCCGCCGCACCGTAAGCCTCGGCCAGCTTGACGAAATCCGGGGCGAAATTTATGCACGTGTGGGAATAGCGTTTCTCGTAAAAGAGCTGCTGCCACTGCCGAACCATGCCCAGAAATCCGTTGTTGAGGATTGCAACGATGACCGGGAGCCTGTGCTGCACAGCCACGATGAGCTCCTGTATATTCATCTGGATCGAGCCGTCGCCCGCGATGTCGATGACGCGCTTGTCGGGCCTGGCCAGCTGGGCGCCGATTGCCGCGGGAAAACCGTATCCCATGGTTCCCAGTCCCCCGGAGGAGATAAATGTCCGCGGCTGCGTGTATTTGTAGAACTGCGCGGCCCACATCTGGTTCTGGCCGACCTCGGTGCAGATGACGGCGTCTCCCTTGGTCAGCCGGTAGATTTCCTCAACGACGAACTGCGGCTTGATCATGCCTTTCTGCGGCTGGTCGTAGGTGAGCGGATGCTCCTCCTTCATTTTCATGACTTCCTTGATCCATGGATCGATGGACGGGGCCTTTATCATCTTGTTGATTTCATTAAGGACGTGCCTGCAGTCGCCCACAATGGGAACGTCGACCAGGACGTTTTTACTGACCGATGCGGGGTCGATGTCGATGTGGATGACTTTGGCGTTCGGTATGAAGGTCTTGATGTTTCCCGTGACCCTGTCGTCGAATCTCGCTCCAATCGCGATGAGAAGGTCGGATTCGTTGACCGCGTGGTTCGCGTAATAGGTTCCGTGCATCCCCAACATTTCGAGGGAAAGCTTGTCCGTTTCGGGATATACTCCGAGGCCGAGCAGCGTCGTCGTAATGGGTATGCCGGTCAGCTTGACGAATTCCCTGAGTTCTTTGGACGCGTTGGAAATGATCACTCCGCCGCCCGCGTAAATCACGGGCTTTTTCGAAGCCTCGATGAGCTTGCAGGCCTTTTCTATCTGCACGGGGTGGCCTTCGTACTTCGGCTTGTATCCGCGAATGTCGATTTTTTCCGGATAATGGAATTTATGTTCGGCGTTGGATATGTCGACCGGGACGTCTATAACAACCGGGCCGGGCCTGCCGGTGCCGGCGATGTGGAAAGCTTCTTTAATTATTCTCGCGAGGTCTTTGACGTCCTGGACGAGATAATTGTGCTTGGTAATGGGCCGGGTGATTCCGGTGACGTCGACTTCCTGAAACGCGTCGTTGCCGATCATGCGTGTCGATACCTGGCCGGTGAAAACGACCAGGGGCACCGAATCCATGTATGCCGTCGCGATACCGGTTACGAGGTTTGTCGCGCCGGGCCCGGAAGTGGCGAGGACCACGCCGGTTTTTCCCGAGGCCCTGGCGTACCCGTCTGCGGCGTGTACCGCGCCCTGTTCATGTCTGCTCAGTATGAATTTAAAAGGCGCATTGAAGAGCTGGTGGAAAATGGGAATGACCACCCCCCCGGGGTAGCCGAACATGTATTCGACATTCTCCTTTTTAAGCGATTCGATGATTATTTGTGCGCCGTTTGCCTTCAACACTACGCTCCTTAATGGATTTGGTTATCGGTCGGATGCGGTTTTCAGCCGCATTTCCCTGTTGTCAGGCTGATAAGACTCAGGTATCGTTTAATATTTGTCAATTTTTTTTCTTTTACGGCCTTTAAAGCTTGAATTTCTTCGAATAGTGCTGTTATGTATTCAAGCATGTTTATTTGGGACAGCTCCATCATCATATATCTCGGGTGTGACGGAACGGACCGATGCTTGAAAAATTATTAGATGAAGTGTACAACCAGGTCAGGAAAGAGAACGCCAAGGAGGATTTGACGGCGGTGCCGCATTCCGACGATTTCGCCAAGCAGATCCAGTCGATACTGGGCATACCTCCCGCTGACCTGAAAATGTACGTGAATATCCTGAAAGAGGCCCATAAGGTCTTCGTTTTTGAAATAGTCAAGGACGACCCCGATCATGAGATCAAGAGGATCGACGGCTACGTCGACGCCAATCTGCAAACCATAACCCGTCTCAAAAACTATTACCAGAGCAGGCTCATGGAGGAATACGAGAAAAGGTTCAAGAAGCGCGTCCTGGTGCATCAGATCGTGAAAGAGATATTCCCGAACATCAAGCTTTACAACAACACGTCCCTCGGCTTTGTGGCGAACAAGGCCATCATGCTCGAGGAATACGAGAAGCTCATAGAGAAGGAGTACTCGGAATTTTCTGAAGAATGGAAAAGCCGGCGCCTTCAGGAAATTATTGAAGAGCAGAAGAAGATTTCCTCACGCAACGCAAAGTCGGAGGCTGGGACCGATTCATGGGGCGGCGAGGGTTCTTCGGCCGCAGCCGGATCAACCAGGCGGGCGATCGATTCCGAGGAATACAAGGATTTTCCCAACAAGAACACCAAAGAAGCCGTCCGGAAGATGCTCAAGGTCTACGGAATCGATTTTTTTTACCGGGTGCATCTGCGTAAATACGATTTTGAGGTCATCATCAACGCCATAGAATGGCGTGAAATCGACAGAAAGACCGATTTGAGGATGCTCAAGGAGCACCTGAAAAAAATGAAAATGAATTACGAAAGGGACCCGGAGCTCGAAAAATATTCAGATCAGATGTACAGGCTCGAGAGGATTATTTCCCGTCATATCTCCACGGCCCGGGCCTGAATCGCCGCAGCATCTCCCACCCGTGGCCGGGCGCCTTTTTTTCGAGCCCGCAAAAAATAAAAAAGTTGACCTCAGGTCTGTTTTGCTTTTAATAACACCCCGAAGGCCGTTTTATGACGGTGGCCGGTATTGCGGCCCGGGTTTTATCGCAAAAAAATTAGTTCAATGAAATTACTTAAATCATCAATCATCGCTGTCGCGCTCGTTCTGAGCCCATCGGTCATGTATGCAGGCGAGTTCCTGAATACGATCATGTCCATCAATATCGGGATAGCGTATGGATTCCCATTCGGCGGAATCGTGGAGCATGAAAATGAGCGCTATTCACTATATTCGCCTTATGAAGACCTCTGGGTTAAACCGACCCATTCTAACACTTCGTTCTCCTGTTTCGCCGATCTCGCCCCCTTCGACCCCTTTATTCTCGGCAACGAGGCCCATGCCCTGAAAATCGGCGTCAGGGGCGGATACCGGCTTCATAAGATCAGGCAAAGCCTGGTCATCAAGAAGAGTAAAAAAAAGGAAAAGGACTACAGCGGGATACTGATGGGTTACGACCGCTGGATGATCGGCCCGGTGCTTCGTTACGCTCCCGTGATCCAGGTCGGCGGCATGGGAGGCAACTACACCGCGATCGGAGGCCTTACTTTCTACGTGCTTTTCGGCCAGTATGTCGACGCGGAGCTCACCGCTTTCCCTGCGAAACGTAAAAAAGAGGGCAAATCGTCGGTTTCGCCCTATCAGTCCAATTTTCACGGATACGCGGTCGATCTCGGCATCGGCGGAGAGATCTCCGCGGGCATGATCAATATCGGCCTGAACGTGTTCTATACGTATCTCGACATCGATCTTGACCGCAACATATACAGGGATCTGGGAGAGAAATCATCCATCCACGAGATAACCCTGGAAGTCTACGCGGGAATACCCATCGAATGGTGGTGACCGGTTTTTCTATTTCGCGCAGCGAGCCCTGCCGCTCTTGTAATCCTCGAAGCTCACGTTTTTCAGATAGCACCTGTCGTTGATGTATCCCAGCAGGGGAAGAAACACGTCCTTGTCTATGAATCCGGGTATTCTCGTGATGACGTTTTCGTCCTTGTCCATGAAGAGCACCGTGGGAAGGCCCGACACCCCCATGATCTGCGCGAATTCCTGGGGCGCGAGCCTGTGGTTTTTATAATTGAGCGTTGTCCCCGACATGGTGTCCACGCGGATGCATACGTAGTTTTTCGAGAGGCTGCTTGCTACCGAAGGGTGGCTGAACGTTTTTTCGTCCATCACCTTGCACCACCTGCACCAGTCGGCGTAGAAATCGACTACTACAGGCCTGTTGTATTTCCGGGCCAGCTTGATGCCGGTGTTGTAATCATGCCATACCGTTTTTTGCTGAGGCAGGCCGGTTTCGGTAAAACCCGGGATTAAAAGGATCATCGCAGCAAGCATCAATTTTTTGTGGAGCATCGGTCCTCCGGGGCCACGAAATTTTCCGTGTCCGTCTGAATCTTTGTGTACGGAATCTCCACGATCGTCAGTCATGGAAATTCCGTAAAAATAAAGCAATTACTAAAATATTGAAATACCGGAAAAGGTCAACGTTTTTTTATTGACGATGCAAAAAAATAATCCGTACAGTGGGGCATGAAATCCGTCGACATCGCCTTTTCACCGTGCCCGAACGACACATTCATCTTCCATGCCATGCTTCACGGCCTGGTCGACGGGCGCGGTTATGAATTCAAGCCGCTCATCCATGACGTGGAGACCCTGAACAGGCTCGCCTTCGAGGGTTCCACTGCCGTGACCAAGCTTTCATTTTACAGCTATCTTCTTCTCAAGGAGCGTTATGCGATGCTGTCGTCCGGGGCTGCGCTGGGGCACGGGTGCGGGCCATTGCTCGTCGCGCGCCCGGGAGCGAAGAATACAGGGCGGATGTCGATCGCGGTGCCGGGAATGCACACGACCGCATATCTGCTGCTGCGCCTGTGGTTCCCGGATGCGGCGGATGTCACGGAGCGGCCGTTCGACAGGATTATCGCCGAGGTCGCTGACGGAAAATTCGACGCGGGCCTCATCATCCATGAAGGAAGGTTCGTGTATATGGATTCGGGTCTTGTGCGATTGGTCGACCTCGGCGAATGGTGGGAGGCGGAGACCGGCATGCCCATCCCTCTGGGCTGCATCGCGATGAAGAGGTCGTGCGGCGAAGGCATGAAAACCGACGTGGAGGGCATACTCCGAGAATCGGTCGTGTACGCCAGGGCGAACAGCGGGGCCTCGCGCGTTTTCGTGAAGCGGTACGCGCAGGAAATGGACGACCGGGTAATCGACGAGCATATCGGCCTGTACGTGAACGATTACACCGTGGATCTCGGCGAAAAGGGCGCGGCCGCGATCGAGAGGCTCGAGGGAATGGCCCTGCGGGCGGGGCTCCTGTGACCGGGATCGTGATGGCCACCATGCTCGAGGCCGGGCCGTTCATCCGCGGCATGGGGCTCGCAGAAATCCCCGGCGGGCCTTTCCCTGTTTACCGGGGCGCTGACGCCATTCTTGCCATCAGCGGTATCGGCAAGGTCAACGCGGCCGTGGCGGTCGCCTATCTGGCCTGCGCGCATTCGCCCTCGCTGGTGCTGAACCTCGGGGCAGCGGGGTGCACGCGCGCCGGATTCTCGGTGGGTGAAATATATCATATCGACCGGGTCATCGAGCATGACCGGCCGCACCTGATCACGAAAAAGGAAAGGATGACGGCCCCTGCGGTCATGGAAGGATTTCCGCTCGCATCGCTCGCCACCGGAGACGTACCGGTTACCGGGTCCGCGGAAAGGGGGGCGCTCGCGCGCTCGGCCGATCTCGTGGACATGGAGGGCGCGGCGGTCGTGCAGGCGTGCGCAAGATTCGGCCTGCCGGTCTATCTTTTCAAGATCGTCACCGACACTCCGGAGCACGAAAAGGACGCGGACATCATCCGCAACGTCAAAAAGACCAGCAGCGCGCTTTTCGATTTCTATGCCGACAAAATAAGGCCCCGGCTTGCTTGAAAATCCATAAAGTTCTTGATTATGTCGGGTATGGTGCTATTAATGCCTGTCATTCGCCCGGTTCCGGTTCACGAGAAATCTGACATAAGAGAGGGAAAGCCATGCCAGTTCGAGATGAAGACCTGCGTAAAATCGCCAATACGATAAGGACGCTCTCAATGGATGCGGTCCAGAAGGCCAATTCGGGCCATCCGGGCATGCCCATGGGGTGCGCAGACATGGGCGCGGTGCTCTGGGCCGAATTCCTGGTGCATAACCCCGACGATCCCGGATGGATCAACAGGGACCGGTTCGTGCTTTCCGCGGGGCACGGGTCGATGCTGCTCTATTCGCTGCTGCACCTTTCAGGATACGGCCTGACCCTCGACGACATCAGGAATTTCCGCCAGCTCCACAGCAGGACGCCGGGGCACCCCGAGCATTACGTGACGCCGGGGGTCGAAACCACGACCGGGCCGCTGGGACAGGGCTTCGCCAACGGCGTGGGCATGGCAATGGCCTCGAAATATCTCTCCGACCGGTTCAACGCGAACGGGCCGGTCATCGACCATACGGTCTACGCCATCGTAAGCGACGGCGACCTGATGGAGGGCATTTCGTCAGAGGCGGCGTCCCTGGCCGGCCACCTGGGCCTGGGCAGCATCGTGTACCTCTATGACTCCAACGACATATCCATCGAGGGGAGCACCGGCCTCACTTTCTCGGATGACGTTAAAATGCGCTTCGAGGCGTGCAAGTGGCACGTCCAGAAGATCGACGGCCACAATTACGCGGAGATACGCGCCGCGATTACAGCGGCCAAAAACGAAAAGCTCCGGCCGTCGCTCATCATCGCCAGGACAAGGATCGCGAAAGGGAGCCCCAACCTCGAGGGATCGGAGGCGAGCCATGGCGCGCCGCTCGGCGAGAAGGAGGTCGGCCTGGCCAAGCGCGCCCTTGAGTGCGGCGACGACTGTTTTGCGGTCGCCCCGGGCGCTTATGATATTTTCGAACGGCGCAGGGCCGAGCTGAAAAAAATCTACGATTCCTGGAAGAGCGAATTCGCATCCCGCGTGACCGGAGAAATAAAGAAAGAGTGGGACGCTTTTTTTACACGCCCGGACATCGACTCCCTGAGGCCGAAAACCGGCTTCGATACCGCCAAACCCATGGCGACCCGGGCCGCGAGCGGCGTCATGCTCGAAAAGCTTTTCGCCCTGGTGCCGGGCCTTATCGGAGGATCGGCGGACCTCGGACCGAGCAACAAGACATTTATCAAGGGGTACGGCGAGTCGGGCGCGGGAAAGATGGGCCGCAACATCCACTTCGGGATCAGGGAGCACGCCATGGGCGCCATACAGAACGGCATGGCCTACTACGGGGGGATTATACCCTTCTCGGCGACCTTTTTTGTCTTCATGGATTACATGAGGCCACCGATGCGCATCGCGGCTCTGGGCGGCCTCCAGACGATATATGTGTTCACCCACGATTCGATCTTCGTGGGCGAGGACGGGCCCACGCACCAGCCCGTCGAGCACCTGGCCGCTGCGCGCGCCATACCCAATCTCACGGTAATAAGGCCGGCGGACGCCGATGAGACGCGCGAGGCATGGCTTTACGCTCTGGCCAGAAACAACGGCCCGACCATGCTCGCGCTCACCAGACAGAACCTGCCCCCGGTATGCGGTGAAAAGGCCGCCGGGCTGTGGAAAGGAGCGTATGTTGTCAGGGACGAACCGAATCCGGACATCGTCGTGTATTCAAGCGGTTCCGAAGTGGCCCTGTCGTTACAGGCGGCCGATCTGCTGAAGTCCAGAGGAATCAAAGCCCGCGTGGTTTCGTTCGCTTCATGGGAGATATTCGACGGCCAGCCCGAGGAATACCGGAATTCGATACTGTCGCATGGAAAACCGGCTGCCGTGGTCGAAGCCGGCCTCTCGATGGGATGGGAGCGGTATGCCGGGAGCAATGCGCTTTTCATCACCATGAAAGGATTCGGGACCTCGGCCCCGGCCGAGGTGCTTGCAGAGGAATACGGCTTCACTCCGGAGAAGGTCTCTGCGGAAATCGAAGCTCATGTGAAGAAGGCCTGACAGGCCTACCTCAAGGGGTTTCACCCGCCTCCCGAGGGCGTGCAGTCCGTCGCCTTTCCGCCCGAGAACATGGATACACGCTTCTGCGTTTCGGTCGATCCGCATTCCGGGCATGCTACGCTGTTATAGTCTCCGGCTTTTCTGATTTCAGAAAAGTCCCTGCCGCATGATGCACATTTAAATTCGTATAAAGGCATAATAACCGCCCGATTATTTAATAATTAAGAAAATACTGAAATATTATTCATGAGTCAATTTTTTTTTGATGAAATAATCGGTTGATGGTATAATAAAAAACGACACAGTACCGGAATATGAGAATTGCAGGGAGGGATGACATATGATCAATCTCAACAATATCAAAACCGGAACTAGGTTCTTCATTACATTCGCCATGATCATCGCAGTGAGCCTTGTTGGCTTTATTTACAATTCAATCAGCATTACGCATATCACCGACGATGTCACCAGTATTTATTCAGTCAGAATGAAGGGCATCGACTTTCTCATAGAGGCCGACCGGGACGCATATCAGTCGAGCATCGCCATAAGCCAGGCCCTGAACAGGTCCGATGACGGTAAAATGTCAGAGAGAGTCGAATCGGTGAAGGAGAACAGGGACCAGGTCAAAACGCGCTTTGATTCGTTTCAAAAACTGTATGAACAGACCGGTGCAGCGAAGACCGAAGAATTCGGGATTTTCAACGCCAACTACCTGAAATGGACTGAAATATCCGGGACGATCGAGGCCAGCCTGCAGCGGGGAGATATTGCCACGGCCGAAGCGCTGTATTTCGGCGATTACGGCGTCTATTTCGAGGCGATGCGGGACGCCATGGACAAACTGACCGGGATTTTCCTGAAAGACGCCGAACTGGAATATGATGCGAGCATGAGCGCAGCCGCTTCGTTCAGGGTGCTCTCGATTCTCGTGATTGTTATTTCGCTGCTTTTCATGATTGTAATGGGTTTTATGCTCACGAGAAGCATAACGCGGCCGGTCGATGTAGTGGTGAAGAACCTCGACAGGTTTTCGAATGGAGACCTCACCATGGAGATCGAAATCACCGGTAAAGACGAGCTCTCGCGGATGCTGGCCGCCCTGAAGAACACGGTCCAAAACCTGAAGAGAATCATTACCGAGATCATTCAGGATTCGGCGACCGTTTCGGACGCTTCGTCGGAAATCGGCTCTACCGCGCAGAGCCTGGCCCAGTCGGCGAGCGAGGAAGCGGCGAACGTCGAGGAGATCGCCTCGTCGCTCGAGGAGATGTCAGCAGGGATAAGCGACAACACCAACAAAGCCAAGGAGACCGACGCCATAGCCCGGAGCACTTCCGATGCCGCTGAAAAGGGAGGGCAGGCGGTCAAGTCGTCGCTCGAGATGATGCTCAAGATCTCGCAGAGGATATCCCTCATAGAGGACATCGCCTACCAGACGAACCTTCTCGCGCTTAACGCCGCGATCGAAGCCGCCCGGGCAGGCGAGCATGGCAAGGGCTTCGCCGTCGTCGCCGGCGAGGTCAGGAAACTCGCCGAGAACAGCCAGCAGGCGGCGCAGGAGATCGGTGAGCTTTCGCGCAGCAGCGTCGCGGTGGCGGAGCAGGCGGGCGGCCTGATCAGCGAGATCGTTTCGGCCATAAAGACAACAGCGGAGAAGGTCCAGGACATCACCGCCTCGTCGGAGGAGCAGGACAGGGGCGCCTCTCAGATCGCCGAGGGGATGGAGCAGCTCAACCAGGTCACCCAGCAGAATTCGGCGGCTTCGGAGGAACTGGCGGCGAGTTCCGAGTCGCTCAAGGAATCTGCGGTCAAGCTTCGGGACCGGGTCGCCTTTTTCAGGATCGATCACGGGGCAGGGGAAACGGCGCTCATCGAACGGCAGTGAGGCCGGGCCCTCAATGGGCCTCCTCCCAGTTATTCCCGCGGCCGATATCGACCACCACCGGCACCGAGAGGTCCAGGGCCTTTTCCATGCATTCCCTGACGAGAAGAGAAAGCCTGTCGATTTCTTCTTCCGGGGCCTCGAACACCAGTTCGTCGTGCACCTGCATAATCATGAGGCTCGCCATTTTTCTGCGTTTGAGCTCCCCGCTTATGGCGATCATCGCGATTTTTATCATGTCTGCGGAGGTCCCCTGTATCGGCGTGTTGATTGCCATGCGCTCCGCGCCCTCGCGCATGAACGATGTGTCCGAGTTTATCTCCGGGATGTCCCGGCGGCGTCCGCAGAGCGTCCTGACATAGCCGGTCTCCCGCGCGAACGAAATCGTCCTGTCGATGTATTCCCTGAATCCGGGGTAGGTCTCGAAATATTTTTTGATGAATTCGGCCGCCTCTTTGACGCCGATTTCGGCCTGCTGCGACAGGCCGAACGGGGACACTCCGTAGATCGTGGCGAAGTTGATGATCTTCGCCTGGCGCCGCATGTCGGGCGTGACAGCATCGATACCGACCCCGAACACAGACGAGGCTGTCATGGCGTGGATGTCTATGCCGTCCCTGAACGCCCTGATCATGTTCGTGTCGCCCGACAGATGGGCCGCGAGCCTGAGCTCGATCTGCGAATAGTCTGCCGATACGATCAGCCTGCCCTGCGCCGGAACGAAAGCCTTGCGTATTTTCTTGCCGAACTCGTCGCGCGCCGGTATGTTCTGCAAGTTGGGGTCCGACGACGAAAGCCTTCCGGTGGCGGCCACGGTCTGGTTGTATGAGGTGTGAATCCGCCCCGTCTTCTTGCTGATGAGCGCGGGGAGCGTGTCGATGTATGTGTTCTTGAGCTTGCTCATGGTGCGGTACGATATAAGGCTGTCGATGATCCCGTGGCTTCCGCGGAGCGCCTCGAGCACGCTGATGTCGGTCGAAAATCCGGTCTTGGTCTTTTTCTGCTTCTTGAGGCCGAGCTTTTCGAAAAGGATGTACGAGAGCTCGCGCGTGGAGTTGATGTTGAACTCCTGGCCGGCTGCCGCGTAGACGCTTTTTTCGACCGATTCGAGCTGCGCCTGGTTCTCCTCGCCGAGTTTTTTCAGGTAGGACGTGTCGATGAGCACGCCGGCCATCTCCATTTCGGCGAGCACGGTCACCAGCGGCATTTCCATTTCGAAGAAGAGCTTTTCCAGGTCGGGATCGGTGAGCCTGTCCCTGAATACATGGTACAGGCGCAGCGCGATGTCCGCGTCCTCGATCGCGTATTCGGCCAGGCGCCCGAGCTCGACCTCGACGATGGGCACCGCCTTCTGTCCGGTGCCCACGAGCTCCTTGTACGTGATCGTGCGGTAGTTCAGGTGCTTGGCGGCGAGGTCGTCGAGGTTGTGCCTGCGCTCGCCCGGGCCCAGGACGTACGAGGCGACCATGGTGTCGAAGTATATCCCGCGCAGGCCGATGCCGGCGTTCGCGAGCACGATGTAGTCGTACTTGATGTTCTGGCCGATCTTGCGGATTTCGGGATTTTCGAGCGCCGGTTTCAGGAGTTTCAGCGAAACTGACGGGTCCAGGTAGTCCTCGGCGAAAAGACCCCTGCTCACGAGCGGCACGTACCATCCCTGGGCCTCGCGCACCGACATCGACATGCCCACGATCTCGGCGTCGACCGGCGACACCGACGTGGTCTCGGTGTCGATCGATACCAGCCCCGCTCGGGAGATCTCGGCGACTGCGGCGGCCAGGTCGGCCTCGGTCCGTATGATGACGTAGTCTTTGGGCCCGCCGGGTTTCGCCGCGGCGACGCTCCCTTCATCCGCCCGCTGCGGGCTTTCGCCGAAGAAATCGTTTATGACCGAGTTCATCTCCATCTGCTCGAAGTACCGGCGCGCGTTTTCGGACGTGACGTCGGGCAGGGCGAGGGATTCGAGCTCGACGTCGACCGGCGCGTCGGTGCGGATGGTGACCAGGTCTTTCGAAAGCAGGGCCATGTCGCGCGACGCGGCCAGCAGATCCTTCTGCTTGCCCTTGATGTCGTCGAGGTGCGCGTATATCTCGTCAAGGGATCCGTAGGATTCGATGAGCTTAAGCGCCGATTTTTCGCCGATGCCCTTCACCCCCGGGATATTGTCCGAGGTGTCGCCGGTGAGCGCCATGTAGTCGATTATCTGGTCCGGCCTGAGGCCGGTCTTCTCGACGATGTTCTTCTCGTCGTAGATCTCGAACTCGGAGATGCCTTTCCTGTTCGCGTATATCCTGACGTTTTTATCCAGGAGCTGGTAGGCGTCCTTGTCGCCGGTGACCAGCATGACCTCGAGCGTTTTCGAGCCGAATTTTCGGGCCATGGTGCCGAGGACATCGTCGGCCTCGTAGTCGCCGAGCTCTATGCGCGCCAGGCCCAGGGCCTCGACCATCCGCTTTATCTCGTCGATCTGCGACCTGAGGTCGTCGGGCATCTTCTGCCGGTTGGCCTTGTACTCCGGGTACATCTCGAAGCGGAACGATTTTTTCGGCGGGTCGAACGCGACCGCGATGTAGTCGGGCTTCTGGTCGATGATGAGCCGGTACAGCATCCGGGCGAAGCCGAAAATGGCCGAGGTGTTCTGCCCTCTGGAGTTGAGCAGGGGATTCCGGATGAAGGCGTAGTATGCGCGGTAGCACAGCGCGTGGCCGTCGATGATGTAGAGCGTCTTTTTCAATGGTTTCTCCCTGTCTGAATATATCTTATCCGCCTGAACAACCTTGTAAAGCGCAGGTGAATTTTTTTCAACAAAATAAAAAGCAAACGCTGCCGGGAGGCTCAATTACTTTTCGCAGCAGATCACGGTCGCTATCCCGAAGGTAAGCCTGTTGATCACGACTTTCCCGAACCCGGCCCTTTTCAGGCGCGCCGCCAGGTCGTCCGGGTCGAGGAAGGTTTCGATCGTGCGCGACAGGTACCGGTACGCGGCCCACTTGCCTGAAACGAGGCCCCCGGCCACGGGAAGAACAAACCGAAGATAGAAGTTGTAGGACGCCCTCACGAGCGGGTTTGACGGCCTGGTAAGCTCGAGAATGATGAGCCTGCCGCCGGGCCTGGTCGCCCTGAAAGCCTCGGCCATAAAGAGGTCGATATCGGGGATGTTGCGTATCCCGAACGCGACGGTGAGCACGCGAAAAACCCCGTCCCTGAACGGAAGCCGGGATGCGTCGGCGGCGACTGAATCCCCGCGCAGCCATCCCCGCGATTTTCCGGCCGCGAGCATGGGCAGCGAGAAGTCCAGGGAGACCAGCGATGCGCCCGCACGGTAGAGCTGCAGGCTCAGGTCCCCGGTGCCGCAGCACAGGTCGAGGGCCCTGCCGTCCTTGAGGTCGCCGGCCTCTTTTATCACGAACTTTCTCCACGAGCGGTCGATGCCGGCCGACAGCAGCCGGTTCAGCAGGTCGTAGGTGGGCACGATCGAGTCGAACATCCCCCTGATGAAGCGCTTTCTGTCATTTGGGTCGCTGTTGTTGACCGAGTAGGAAAAATCTGGCGTCATGAATATCTCCTGATTTCGCGGTACTCGGAGTCGCGCAGCACGGGAGTCCGCCCCGCGTCTCGTATGAGGCGCACGAACTCATCCACGCTCGCGCGCGTGCCGACGCCGGTGGCCCTGACCACGACCTCCTCGGTGAGCACGCCGCCCATGTCGTTCGCGCCGAAGGCGAGCGCGACCTGGGCGAGCTTGAGCCCTTCGGTGAGCCATCCCGCCTGGATGTACGGCACGTTGTCGAGGTAGATGCGGCCGATCGCGACGATTTTGAGGTAATCGACGCCGGTCGCTGGGACCGTGCCGGCCATGTCGGTGTTCGCGGGAGAGAACGACCACGGGATGAACGCGCGGATGATCCCGGTCTCGTCCTGGATCGCGCGCACGACATCCAGGTGCCCGATGCGCTCAGGCAGCGTTTCGCCCAGGCCGTAGGTCATGGTCGCGGACGATCCCATCCCCTGTTTTTTGAGAGCCCGCATGACCTCGCGCCACTGGCCGACCGTGATCTTGCGCGGGCTCACCTGCGCGCGCACCCGGTCAACGAGCATGTCGGACGCGCCGGGAACAGAGTCGAGCCCTGCCTGTTTGAGCCGCCCCAGCACCGTGTCGATGCCCATGCCGCTGATCTTCGAGATGTGCACGATCTCCGAGGGAGAGAGCGAGTGCAGGTAAATCGAGGGGAATTTCTCGCGCACGGCGCGGATCATGGCCTCGATCTTCTCCATACCGTAATCGGGATGCATGCCGCCCTGGAGCATCACCTGCGTGCCGCCCGCCTCGACGAGCTCCCGGACTTTCGCGAGAATTTCTTCCATCGACATTTCATACGGCTCGATGCGGCCAGCGCGGGCGTGGTAGGCGCAGAAGCGGCAGCACGCCCCGCAGATGTTGGTGTAGTTGATGATGCGGTCGACGATGAACCCGACGTCGCCGCCGGGCCTGATCATGCGCCTGCGTGCGTCTGCCGCCTGGCCGAGCTCGATGAGGTCCCAGCCGAAGAGCTCCAGGGCCTCTTCGGGCGAGATGCGCGCGCCGGAGTATATTTTATTTGCCAGGGCATTCATGAATTTATCATCCGATGGAACTGTCCCTTTACGCCTCGGCGAACCCGATCTCCTTCACCCTGTGAAGCAGTCCGAGCGAAGCGGCCTCGTCGTAGTAGAACTGCAGCGCTTTTTTCAGCTCCGGCGAAAAGTGGAACTTGAGCAGCCGGTAGTAGTGGCCGATATCAATCTTCATTTCTGGATATTTTTGCGCTGCCCGGGCGACGACCTCTTCCTCGTAGTCGCGGATGTAGGCGAGCGACAGGTTGTACGAGCGTATGATGCGCCGCACGTCGGCGTGGTGGCGCTCGAGCGCGTCCTTACGCACCGCGAATACCGCGAACACGACCGGGTGCCCCGTTTTACGGAACCACAAATCCCCGAGGTCATAGATGTATTCGATGGGCTCGCCCGCGTCGAGCATGGCGTCGTTGCCGATGACCAGGGCCGCGTCGAGGCAGCTGAAATCGGGCCGGGGAGGGCTGGGCCGGTAATCGGGCCTGACCTGGTAGTATTTTTCGAGCAGGATTTTTAGCAGTACGACCGATGTCTTTGAAGCCGAGGTGAGGCCCAGGCGCGCGCCGTCGAGCTCCTCGATGGGAATGCGGCTCTGGAGCACCACGGAACGCACGTACCCGATCGATGAGAGGCAGAAATCGGGCAGCACGAGAATCCGGTCCTGCATCGCAGGATACGCCCCGGCCGATATGGGGCTCATGTCCAGCAGTCCTTCTTCCATCATGCGGTTGAGCTCTCCGGGAACCGCGGGCGCGACCGTGATTCCGTCAAGGGGCGCCTTCTCGAACATGTGATAATAGAAGGGAAAGCAGTTGAGATAATCGATGTAGCCGAGTTTCATGGCCGTGATTCTCCTGCGCCAGAATAATCCGCCGCGGTGCGCACCGGGTCACGGCCCGCGGACCTGATGAGCCGTACGAGGAACTCCTCGGTGCCGTAATCGGGCGTGGCGGCCCCGGCGGCGTGCACCACCTTTTCATTGAGGTAGGTCGCGCCGATGTCGTCCACGCCGAAGGCGAGCAGGGTCTGCGCGATCCTGTCTCCGAGGTACATCCACAGGGCCTTGATGTGGGGCACGTTGTGGAGGAATATCCTCGCGGTCGCGTATATCCTGATGTCGTCGAACCCGGTCTCGAAGCGGCGGGCCGACCTGATTTTCGTGTTCTCCTCGTGGAAGCGCAGGGGCACGAAGGTCTTGAATCCGCCCGTGTCTTTTTGCAGATCGCGGATGCGGCCCATGTGGTCTGCGATGTCTGCGTCGGATTCGATGTGGTTATACAGCATGGTCGCGTTGGTCTTCAGGCCGCGCCTGTGGGCGGTTTTCATCACCTCGAGCCAGCGGCCTCCCGATATTTTTTTCGGCGCGATGAGGGCGCGCTTTTCCTCTGCGAAGATCTCGGCCCCGCCCCCGGGCAGCGCGCCCAGGCCGGCCGCGATGAGACGGTCGAACACCTCGCCGAGCGGGACGCCATTGAGCCGGGCGAAGTAGTCGTATTCGGCCGCGGTGAAGGCCACGATGAAGATGCGGGGGTCGATCTTCTTGATCCGCCTGAGCATCTCCTCGAAATAATCGAGCTTCAGTCCGGGATGCAGGCCGCCGACGATGTGCACCTCGTCGATGCCGCGGACCGCGGCCTCGCGCACCCTTCGCTCGATCTCGTCGAGCGAATAGAGATAGGCGTCAGGGTCGCGTGCGTCGCGCGAGTACGCGCACAGGGGGCAGCGGAGCTCGCAGATGTTGGTGTAGTTGAGGTTCATGTTCACGCCGTAGTAGGCGCGGTTGCCGTTGACTGATTCCCTGACGTGGTTGGCGACCGAGCCCAGGCCCAGGATGTCGGTCGTGGCGAGCATGGCGAGCGCGTCGCCCGCGTCGGCCTCGTCTCCGGCGAGGACCTTTTCGGCCACCGCGGCGATTTTCGGGTCCAGAATGCGGTCTGTGTCGATCATGTTTTCCCGTGGTCCGTCAAGCATCCCCCCATGGCCTGAACAGTTCGTGCCCGACGCCCAGGAGGCCCAGTATCTTGCCGACCGTGAAGTCCACCACGTCGCCGATCGTCTCGGGATACGTGTAGAATGCCGGCGCCGGGGGGAGGATGTCGGCTCCAGCTTTGCGGGCACTGAGCATATTGTCAAGATGAATCAGGGAAAGAGGGGTCTCCCGCGGCACCAGGATGCAGCGGCGCCCCTCCTTGAGGGCCACGTCAGCGGCCCGGGTTATCAGGGTGTCGGCATAGCCATGCGCGATGGCCGACAGGCTTTTCATGGAAAGGGGCGCGACGATCACGGCCTCGAACCGGGCGGTGCCGCTTGCGGGCGGCGCGAAGAAGTCGTCGTTGGAGTACTCCGAGAGGAGCCCGCGGTCGAACGTGAAATTCCTCGTGTCCAGCACCTCGGCCAGCGACGAAGGGTTTTTCCGGTTCCGGAAAAGTTCGTGGCCCAGCGTCCGCCATCCCGAATCCGACACGATCGCAGACACATGCCTGCCTGACCTGAGCAGCTCTTCGATGAGGCGTATGCCGATCACGGAGCCGCTCGCCCCGGTTATGCCGACGATGTACATGGGGTGTTTCTCCAGCCAGAGATTGATGATACAATTGAACCGGATTGCCGGGAAACTGTCAACGATAAGTTGAAGGTCAGGGCAGGGGGATGAAAAACAAAGGGGGCCGCAGCCCCCTGTTGATTCGTGCAGTGATGTGCCAGTGACATTGCCTACCAGGATGCGCCGCCGTCGAGCGAGCGGGCGAATTTCACCTCGTCGTCTCCATCGTCGAAATAGCCGATAAACAGACGGTAAACGGAGCCTGTATAGTAGCCGCCGATTGAGTTGTACAGCCCGACAGTAGCGCCCGCGTCGATCGTCAATGCCGTAAAGGCCGACCACGCGGCGGCTCCGGCTCCGGTACTGCTGGCGAACTTCAGGTACCCGTTTGTCCCGGAATAATCCCAGTAGCTGATGAAGCCGTCATAGGCAGAACCGTCCCAGTAAATGTAGAGCGACGATCTTTCGTTGACAGCGGTGTTGGTCGCCGTTTCGATCTGGTCGGATGTCCAGCTTGCGCCGGTGGCCGGACCGTGGGTCAGGTACCAGTACCCGTCAGTTGCGTTGTAATAGCTGATGAACGCATACGCAGTGCCGCCGCTGTTGTTCAGGACAAGCGAGCTGTGGCCATCCGCGCCCGCTGTCTCGGTTGTAATGGCGGCCGGCATGTTCCATGCCGGATTTGTCGTAGAGACGCCGCTCAGGGAATCGAAACTTTCTGAGGCAGGTCCCGCTAAACCGGCATTATTATGAGTGACTGCTATAGTAGAATCTGTACCTGTGCCACCTGGAGTGCTTGTCGCATTGAATGGTGTACCGGTTATAGAATTGAGAACGGTTGCAATTTTATTTGCAACACCCTGATCGTAATCAAGAGTAACAGCAGAAACTTCATATGCATAGTCGGTTCCCATCGCTGGAGCTGAACTGGGATTGCCATTGTAGGATATCCAGATTCCATAAGATATTGCCCCATCATAGATGATGAAGTAATCACCTTGAAAATCAGGTGTCCAAAGAGTATCATTGCATGTTATCGTACTGCTTGCCTGCGGTGCGATTGCGTATTTCAGGTTCCCGGCTGTTTCGTCGCAATAAATGATGCCAGAACGGATGTCGCCGCTCACGGTATAGATGTCGTTCGAACTGAAGCGGCCCACGTCATTTGTGCTGTCTATCGTTGCGGTGATCCAGTATGTCCAGTCCGTACTGCCCGACCGGCCGGACATCAGGTAGCCGTTTGTCGCGTCATAATAGCTCACATAGGCCTGGTGATCGGCACCCATGTCAATCGCCGCGATCGAAAGCGACCCGCTGCCCGCATAGGCCCCGACTGCCGCGTCGATCGTATACACGGTCCATGTCCAGGTCGTCAGGTTCGTGCTGGTGCCGCGAGCCATTTTGACTGCTGATGCTGTGTTGTCATAGTAGACGATGTAGGCGTAATAGGTCGTGCCGTCGAGAATGACCTCGATGTCGTTGTACATGCCCACATCGTTGGTCGTCGCGTTCGTGCCGTAACCAGCAGCCCCGTCCACACCGACAGTGGCCAGAACCGAGGGTGAAGCGGTGGCGTTGCCGTTCAGGCACGCCATGCGCAGATCCGAGTTGGCGGCATCGTAGTAGCTGATAAAGACCCTGTCATTGGTTCCGTCATTCACCGTGGCGAGCGATGAGTACTGGCCGTAGTTGGTCAGCGCGCCGTCGGTTATCGATCGGTCCCAGGTTATGGTTGCCGTATCGCTTGAAGGCCCGTTGCTGAGCAGGTCCGAGGCGGCCAACTGGAGCGTATAGGAGCCGTCAACGTCCATCCATACCGTGGGCGTCAGGCTGGTCGACGGCATCCCGTGCTCGGTGCTGCCTGCAGGGCTCGCTGTGACAGTCCAGCTATATGAGGATGTATCCACCCCTACCCCCATTCCATCCGACACCGTGGGGCTCAACGTGAAGCTCGCACCAGCGGTCGAATAGGTCCCGGCGTCGACATTCGGAGGCGTCGTGTCCCGGTAAACCGTCACGCTGGCCGAGTTGGTGTTCAAAGCAGCGTCGGTCACGGTGAGCGTCAGGGTATAGGTCCCGTCAGTACTCATGGAACAGGTCGTGTCCTCGGCGGTATCATCGCCGAATGTTACGGTGCCCGGTCCTGATGCCGTCCACTGGTATGTCATGGCATGAGTATCAGAGGTATTGGCAGTAAGAGTTATCGCCGAGTTGTGATAAGTGCCGGTCGCCGGTGAGGTGATGCTGACCGTGGGGACTGTCTGGTCCCAGGTGACGGTCATACTGTCATTGGAGGAATTGGTTGCATTGTCGGTAACGGCAAAGTTGAGGATATACGTGCCATCCGGCGTAGCGCCTGTAACGGTGAATGTCGGGTTGGTAACCGAAGCGTTGCTGAAATTCGGGGTCCCTGTGCCGGTGCCGCCGGTGCGGGACCATAATACTGATGCCACGCCGCTCGGATTGGTGCCGCCGTCACTGCTGCTGCTGTCGCTGATCGTGTTAGTCGTGTTTGGGCCGCGCAGCCTGTCTGCGCCTGCATTTGCCGTGGGAGGAGTGACGTCCCAGTGGATGGTGGCAGTATCGGTTGCCGTGCGACCGGCATTGTCCCTGACCCAGAACTGGAGGTTGTATGTGCCCTCGGCGGTTGCCTGGAATGTCGGGTCGTCAATGGCTGCGTTGCTGAAGGTGACGGTGCCGCTGCCGGTTCCGGTGCCCAGATCGGTCCACAGTCTCGATTCCACGCCGCTGTCATCTGCGCCGTTTGTGTCGTCAATACTGGTTCCATTGAGGGCCGTTGCAGTGTTGAAATACAGCAATGCCGTGCCCGCATCTGCCGTTGGGTTGACCCTGTCGAGAAAGATCGTGTCGCTGGTGGAAACATTATTGCCGGCATTGTCCCTGTACTGTACATACACGGTTTTGGTCCCGTCGGTGTTAGTGCCTCCGTAGGTGGCGCTTGTCATATCCCAGGCCGATGGTCTTGTGGTATTGTAGGCCTCCCATGCGTACCATGTGGCATTGTCGTTGCTGAAGCGCATTTGATAAACATTCACGTTGTCGGTCGCGGAGCTGGTCAGATTGACGGATGCATAGGTTATGAAGTCGCCGGTATCGGTAAGCCCGTCGTTATCGACAATCGTAAGGGTTCCTGGCGCGGGGTCCGTATTGTCAACGGAAACCGCGGTATCACCGGTTGTGGTCGTGGTCGTGTTTCCGGCGTAGTCGTACGACGTAATTGTGATGGTATACTCGCCGTTGGGGAAAGTGGCAAGAGTGGTGTTCCAGGTGTATTCATAAGGCGATGAAAGGTCGGTATATTCGACATCGTGTGTTCCCGACACCTCGTTGATGGAAAACCGCACCTTGGCTATGCCCGTCTGGCCGTCACTGGCTGTCGCCTGTACGGTGACATCATCGCGCAAATCGTTGTCGTTCAAAAAGTTCGGTGTCGTTATTGGCGAGATGGCGACTGCTGAAGAATTCGGAGCCGTATTGTCAACGGTCACGGTGATCGAATCGACATCGCTGCTGCCGGCCTCGTCATAGACCGTTGCCGTAATCGTTACGCTTCCGTTTCCAGGAGTAGTAGTGTTCCAGCTGTATTCATAGGGAGAGGTCGTATCGGTTTGAGTTATTGCACCGCCGCCTATGTTGAATACGACACGGTCAATGGCGCTGTTGTCTGATGCAACGGCGGAAATATTCACCGTCCCTTTCAGGTATGATGACCCTGCGGGATTGCTGATCGTCACGGTCGGCGCGGTATTGTCCACGATGACCGTGGTGTCGTTGTCTATGGTCGTGTTTCCGGCCGCGTCATAGGCGATGATCCTGATGCTGTGCTCGCCGTTGGTCGTTGTGGCCCAGCTGTATGAATAGGGGGACGTGCCGTCGGTTGCAGCGAGACTCCCGTCGATGTAGAACTCGACGGACGAGGCGCCGGTTGCCGATGCATTTATGGCTATTGTTCCGGTGACATAGGCCCCGTTTATCGGGCTTGTCACGTTGACTGCGCTCGGCGGGGTATTGTCGACATCGACACTGACCGTGTCTACGGATGTCCCGCCGAGAAGATCATATGCCGTGGCCGTTACGGTGTAGGTACCGTCGGCGTTCGGGGTTGTGTCCCACTGATATTCATAGGACGTGCCGCCCAGGTGATAGCAATTGCCGGTGGCGCTTCCGGCGCTTATCTCTATATAGTCGATGCCTATGCCTGAGTCAGAGGCCGTGATTTCAATATTCACCGTTCCGCTGACGTCTGCGGAGGCGGCGGGGCTGGTTATGCTGACCGTTGCGGGATCGGTATTGTCGACCCAGAAGGTCGCCGTGTCGTTGATTGTTGCGTTGCCGGCGTCGTCATAGGCCCTGATCTCCATGCCATGCTCGCCGTCGGCGACCGATGCGCTGTTCCATGCCAGTTCGTACGCGTCTACGTTGAACGCGCCGTCGCCGAGGTCGGTTGTGCCGTCGAGCCAGAATTCGACATGGTCTACCGAGCCGGCGTAATCCTGGGCTGTCGCGCCGAGCGTGACGGTCCCGCTGACCGTTTCATCCGCCTGCGGGGATACGAGCTTCACGTTGTACGGCCCCTCGTTGTCGACAGTGACGTTGACGGTGCTCGAAGTCGTCAGGCCTCCGGCGTCGTAGGCCGCCGCCCTGACGCTGTGCCCGCCGTCTTCGTATCCCGTGGTGTTCCATATCCAGGAATAGGGGGACGCGGTGTCCGTTGATTTGAGCGCGCCGTCAATGTAGAACTTCACTCCAGAAAGGTTCGTGTCAGCGGCTGTGGCCGTGACTGCCACCGCGCTTCCATGAACTGTAGCGCCGTTCAACGGCGCGGTCACGTTCACTGTCGGAGCGGTCCTGTCCACGGTGACGGTAATCGTGTCCGAACTGAAATTGCCGATATCGTCCGTGGCGGTCACGGTTATTTCATGGTCGCCGTCCGTTTTATCGGTCAGGTCCCAGGTGAACTGGAACGGGACGCCGTTGTCGGTGTCGGTGATATCGTCCGGTGAGCCGGTTGACGGGCCGTCAATGGAAAGGGCGATCTGCGCGATGCCGTCGTTGTCGGACGCGTTCACCTTGATGATCACGGTGTTTCCGTTGACGACCGCAGCGCTGGCGGGCGAAGTTATTTCGACCGCGGGATTTCCGTTGTCGATCACGACCGTCACCTCGTCCGAGGCGCTGTTTCCTCCCGCGTCATAGACAACGGCCTTGACCGTGTGATTGCCGTGGCTCAGGGTCGTGGTGTCCCAATCCGTTATTTCATAGGTATATGGCCCTGTGCCGGTGCCGGAGGATACCGTGTCAATGATCTGCTCGTCAACGTACAGCTCGACCCTGTCGACGTCGACGCCGGTGTCGCTGTCGTCGTAGGCGCTCGCGGTTATTGTTGCGGCGATGCTGTTTATCGTGTCAAAGGCGGCCGGCGTCGTGATGTCGATTGACGGGAGCATGTTGTCAACGACCAGGGATGCGACGATGTCGTAGTTGGTTCCGCCGTTCGTGCAGTATACTTTTGCCCGTATCATGATCGTATCGCCATGACTGAATGTTCCGCCGCCTGTATAGAGATTAAACTGGTAGGGCTCTGCCGTAGCCGTGAAATAAAGAGGGTTTGTGTTAAGGTTGGGATCAGGTTCGGTGTCGGTGCCCACGTAAAATTCGACTTTGGTAACCGCGTCGGGATTTGAAGCGGTTGCGCGGATGATGGTATTGAGGCCAACGCTGGTTCCGTCGGCCACATTGGAAATATCGATGGTGGATGAGCCCGTGCCTCCGCCGCCGCCTCTACGGTCGTCGTCGTCCGACGAACAGGCTGTCATGGCCAGGGCAAGCATTCCCGCCAGCAGGATGGCCAGTATATTGTTTTTCAAACCGTTGTTTTTCATCTCGTTCAACCTCTCGGGTTCCCCGTGTTAATATGCCAGTATGTCATAAAAAATGTCAGTCCTGGTATTGCGATAGTCGTACCAGAAATAATGCCCGCTCGCGGGCGACCCGCTGCCTGAAAAAACCGATCGAATCAGTGCTTCATCGGCGACCATCTCCGGGTCGTAGTTTCCGGTCACGCCCACGGTAATCCCTTCGTAATCCGTTCCGGTTCCGGTGTCCGCGTCCCATTGCGGAGCGCCGACTGCGTCATAGGCCTGGGCCATTGCCTGGTATCCCAGGAACGAATAATACCGGTTGTCGATCCAGCCCGCAAACGCCCCGCCGTTGCCAGTTCTGGACAGCGTCACGTTGTTTTTCGTTATGTCTGCGGATTCGTTCGATACATAGCTCCCGATGGAGACTATTGTTTCGTTGAAAGACGGGTCCACGACCCCGCTCGCGGCTGTCCTCTCCTGGATGTAGAGGTCATTGCTGTCGTCGGCGAACGCCACTATGGGATTGCCGGCGCTGCTCAGTACGATGGCCGCGTCGTTTCCCGTTGTGGTGAGGGTGACCGCTGCGGCCCAGGTCGTGCCGTCAAGACTCTGCCCCCAGCGGCGCAGAGCGACATTGACACCGTTGTCATAGAGAACATATATTCCGGTCGATCCGTCGGATATGACGTCGATGATGGAGCCGGTCCCGAGATTCACGCCCAGGTTCGCGGCGTTCGTACCCACGAGGAAGGCGCCGGCTGCGCTCAGGCGTTTTCCCCTTATCGTATTTCCCGTTGAATCCTCATATATGACGAATGCGCCTCCGCTTCCGTCTGATATGACATGTGTATCCTGTACGTTGTTGGAGGCATGGTCAACGGCCATGAAGGAGCTCACGGCAAGAGACCCGTCGCGCAGGTTCACTATCGCAGCTCTGATGTTGGTCGGGGAAGCATTATCATGCCATGCGAAGAAGGCCCTTGGCTGGATTATGTAATAGTGTCGGCCGCTCACGGTGTTGCCGCTTATGGTGAGCCTTGTCGCCGCGACGCCGGTGATGACGAACACATCGTATCCGCCTGCGCCGTTGTCATGGTAGAGTATGTCGCCCGCCCGGACGCCGCCGTTGACGAAATTGGCGCCGGTGTCATTGAGCCGGTTGGTTCCGTTTGAGGTGCAGACTCCGAGGTCAAGGACCGGATTTGCGCTGTCAAGGACGAGATACGCGTCGGTATCGGTCGTTGAGGTGACGATGTTGCGCGACAGGGTGAGGACCGTGCCGTTGTCGGCGATGACTGCGGCATAGGTGTTGTCCGTGATGTTGTACACGATGTCGCCCACCACGGCGTTGTTTATGTTTCCGTAATAGCCGGCTGCGTCCCTGAGGATGTTGACGGCGTCTCCCGAATCGCGCGCTCCGAAGGCGAGTATAGTCGAAGTGCCGGTGGCGGCCAGACTGACGATCCAGTAGTTTTCGTTATCGGCCATGATGTTTGCGGCCAGGCGCAGCGCACGGTTGTTGGCGTCTATAGAAGATACGGTGGATATCTGAGGCGTGCCGTTGTAGCTGTTCAATACGACGTCGTTCCATGTCTGCAGCGTATTTACCGAGGAAAAATTTGCGTTATTGTCCCACAGCGGGTTGGAAACCGTTTCGGTGTCGGCCGAAACGTGCTCGGCGTCGGTGTCGCCGAGAATGCGCCGGTACACGACAAAGTCGTCGCCGTCATCAATAAGGATATCATGACCGAGAACAATGGTATCGTAGGTGGCTCCCGTAGTGACGGTTTCAACGTATGAATAACGGTTTTCACCGGGGTCTCCGGATTCGGCGTTTACCACGATGTCGCCTTCGCTGACCTGGCTCATGTCGTCGGTCGTGTAAACGGTGCCGCCGTCGGATGCGCCGCTGGGCGGCAGAAGATAATTACCGTCGGCGTTGCCGGAGATCACCGAGTCCGCATCGATGAGCACGTAATCCATGGCCGTTCCGATGCTGTCAGTGCCGTCATTTTCATAGATGGTATATATGAATGGATCGGTCATCGTGGAGAAATCCATGGTCGAGAAATTGGTGTAAAAATTGCCCGAGTTGTAGCTTAAGTCGGTCTCTTCGATGATATAATCGTCGTCGCCCAGCATTGACAGCGATGAAAAATTGGTCTCCTCGTCATAAATGAGGTAGCCGTCGGCTACTGAAGGCATCTCGACCACATTGGGAGTGCTTATGCTCGGGCCCGGAACCACTTTGGTGACGAATTCGGCGGTGATGTTGTTGCTTATGCCGCTGTAAACCATTGCAGCCGAGGGGGATGAGTATCCCGCAGTGTGCCCGAAAGTAAGGCCGTTGCCCGTAGCGCTGTTGTCGTCATCCCACCCTGCTGCGGAGAGGGTGCCGTTCCCGGGATTGAATGTGAGCGCGCCCGAAACATCGTAGAGATGTTTCACGTAAAATCCGCTGCTGTCATCGATAGTCAGCAGCGCGCCTCCTATCCCGTCCGAGAACGATCTGAGCGACGCTTCCGTGTCGTGCACCTGGGAGCCGCTGGCTCCCCACAGCGGGGATCCGTTTGTTTCAAAAAACTGGCCGTAGCAATTGTTGCTACTGCTCGACCAGAAGGCGTAAGAGCGTCCCGTGTATCCGGTCAGGCTCGAGGCCTGCACCAGGTCGAGACTTGATTTGCCCGTGGCGTTGCTGTCTATGGAATCGTCGTCGCTTGACCCGCTGTCCTCGGCAGTGACAAAGCTGCCGGTCACCGCATCATTGTTGGCGCCGTCGTCCCAGGTTATCTCGTAATAGTACTTTGTCGCAGCGCCGAGGGACGTGATGGTCTTTGAGTGCACGGTGCCGTAGGAGCCGTAAGACCCCTCGGTGGTTGATGTCCCGTAATCGGTGCCCGTGCCATAGTCGATGGCGGTGTCGAGATCTTCGGTCTGGACGTCGGTGATCCAGTTGATGACGGCCTGGTCAGTTTCGACGTCAGAGATCCAGTAAGACGTGATCGTCGATGCTCCGGTGGGCGTGGGATTGGTTTCCGTGGTGAATGTTCTCGCAATCGGCGCTGAAACCAGTGCGTTCCCGTCTGTGTCGGTTATTGCCGCTGTAAGGGTCACCGTATAGGTTGTGTTGTAAGCCAGCGTGTTCAGATAGAGTCTGAATGTCCTGTCAACAACCTGGACCGGCGCGCCGCTGGCCGCGCCCCCGGTAATCGAGAAGGACGATGACGTTACCGTGACGGCGTCTATGTCCTTGGAAAAATATATCTCGACATATTCCAGTTCGGTGCTGATGCCGGTCGCGCCGTTGACCGGATAGATCCCCAGCAATTGGGGATCGTAGAGGTCGGCGCTGCTCGGGGCTGTGAGGAAATCCTCCTCGTATGGATCGGTGTTTTCGGGATCGCTGATGTCGGGGACAAGCGCGTTTCCGTTGATGTCGGTGACGCCGGTCGTGACGCTTACGGTGTAGGTCTGGTCCGCCGACAGGTCCGTTGCAAACTGCAGCCGCGCGACCTTTTTATCGGTCGAAACCACGGTGGAGAATGATGGGGCGCCGGCCACGGTTACATTGCCCGTGAGGGAACTACCATCCACCTCTTTGTTAAAGACGATTATCACGTCTGTATCAACCGGGACAATGCCCGTATCATCGCTCGGGTACACGGCAGATACCTGCAGGTTCTGCGTGCCGGGCTCGCCGCTCGTCGGGTCCTCGTATGCCTCTTCCGGCACCACTATCGGCGCTACACCCCCGCATCCGATAACTCCCCACAGGGCGACTGCTATATAGAAAATTGCGAAAAATTTCATTTTTTTCATTTTTTATTGTGTCCTGCGGCACTTATTATTGAGGTAATAAATAGTATACTCCCGCTCTTATTGAGAGGGTAATTCCCCGATGCGGTTTCGCTTTATATATACTCATCAAGAATCCAGAAAAAAAGCCCAATCGTATTAATTTACTGTTTTCAGACTGCCATAGCAATATTAATTGAAGCAATAAGCAAATAATTTCAATTTACTTAAAGAAGAAAGGCATTATATAAAATAGAGCAATCAAAAAATAAAAAAATGTTGCATATAGATGATGGATGCTATTAATACTATTATTTGAATGACGGCTGGCTATATTGTAGCCGTAAGGGAACTTCGAATCTAATATATAGGGGTTCCTATTGATCATTATGAACAACAATAAACCGGATGGAAATTCACCCATGAAAAGTCATAATCGGCGGCAGATGCGTCATAAACTACTGTTCGCGGCTG
>JAKLIV010000169.1 GCA_022709405.1 Spirochaetota bacterium | reverse complement strand
GTGACGAGCGCCCTGGCTATGGCCACCCGCTGGCGCTGCCCGCCCGAAAGCTCCGCGGGCCTGTGGTGCATGAAATCGGAGAGCCCCACCTCCGCAACGAGCTTTTCGGCCCGCTCACGTATGACGGATTTCGGCAGCCGGTGTTTTTTGTCCTTCATCAGCAGGAGGGGGAACTCGACGTTTTCGAGCAGGTTCAGGACCGGGATGAGGTTGAAGGTCTGGAATATGAAGCCCACCCTGTAGAGCCGGGTATCGGTGAGCTCCTCGTCGCTCATGGTGGTTATCTCCTGACCGGCGATCTTCACGCTCCCCTCGGTGGGCGTGTCGACGCAGCCGATGAGATTGAGCAGCGTGGTTTTTCCGCTTCCCGAGGGCCCGATGATCGACAGGAACCCGCCCTCCTCTATGTTCAGGTCTACGCCGCGCAGGGCGTTCACCGTGGTGTTCCCGAGAGGATAGTCTTTTTTTATGCCTGAGAGCTCGATGATGTTCATGGCAGACCTCGCGATGCGGCCATTGGCAGGCCTCATGCCGCCATTGTGCACCTCGGGGCATAATTTTCCAGCAGAATTTTTACAGCGGCAGGCAATAATCCCGGCAGGCCGCAGATGAAAGAGCGCGGCATCCCATCGGCGATGAAGCTATGCCATGAAATTTTTTTACGATTCCGCGCGGCATTTTTCGCAGCGGCCCATGAAAAGAAGCACGTGTTCGGTTACGCTGAAGCGGTAATCGTCGAGAATCTTCTTTTCCATTTTTTTCATCCCCGCGCAGGGAACCGGATAAAACGAATGGCACCGCTCGCAGTGAAGAAAGTGCAGATGCTTCCCCGCGCTGTAATAATACTTTGACCGGTCGCACGAACAGGGGACGAAAATCGAGCGCACCATGCCCTGCGATTCGAGGTATTCCAGCGCCCGGTAAACGGTCGAGAGATCGGAATCGCCGGCGCTTTCATGAATTTCTTTCACATTCAGGGGGAGGCCCCTTCCATCGAGCAGATCAACCAGCTCTTTTCTGAAATCGGTGAGCCGTTTTCTCATGGTTTCCTCCCATAAGGGCCCCATGTATTCACGCCAGGACCCGCGTGGCGCATTGCCCGGTCATAAAGGGTCTCCCCTTTCTTCACGCCGGTGTTCGTCGGATTTTGAACATTCCATCACAAAACGCGAATTGTTTGCATTTAATTCTTGACAGATCTTTTGTCAATGAATTATTTACAAAACCACCAGCGTTTCGTGTGGAGATTCAGATAATGAAAAAATTCGTGTCAATGCTCCTGGGATTACTCGCCGCCGCACCAATGCTTTCATGCTCCGGGGATACGACTCCAAGCGGCCGGTTCGTCGTCGCCGCGTCCTTTTACCCGGTGTACATCATCGCGAAAAACGTCGCCGCGGGAGTCGAAGGCGCCGCGGTGGTGAACATCACGCCGCCGGTCACCGGGTGCCTGCACGACTACACCCTCACAGCCCGGGACATGAAACGACTCGAAGGGGCCAACATCCTGCTGGTGAACGGCGCGGGCATGGAAAATTTTCTCGGCGCTGTCGCCGAAAAGCATCCCTCCATAAGGGTCTTCGAGCTTTCGCAGGGAATTCCCATGCTCGGTGGGGATGAGGGAGCGAACCCCCATGTCTGGGTTGCGCCCGGCAACATGGCGGCCATGACGCGCAACTGCGCCCGGGCGCTGGCCCAGGCCGACCCGGTAAACGCCGCATCATACGAGAAGAACGCCGCATCATACATCGCCGAAATCGAGGCCCTGCGCAAGGAAATGCACGGCGCCCTTGACAGGTACAGGGGCCGGCCGATAATCACCTTCCACGAGGCGTTCCCCTACTTCGCCGCGGAGTTCGGACTGAAGATCGCGGCCGTGATAGAGCGCGAGCCCGGCACCGAGCCCTCGGCGAAGGAAGTGGCCGATACGGTAGATATCGTGCGGAAAAACAAAATCAAGGCTCTCTTCGCCGAACCGCAATATCCTTCATCAGCCGCGAAGACCATCGCCCGCGAGACCGGGGCCGTGGTATACACCCTCGACCCGGCTGTCACCGGGCCCGACGACAACCGGGCCTACATCGACATCATGAGAAAAAACCTGGCCATTATAGAGAAGGCCCTGAAATGACCGATACGCCGAATGTCTGCCCCGCCGGCCCATGCGGCCATTGCTGCACCCTGATAGAGGGCCTCACCGTTTCTTACGGCAGAAACGTCGCCGCGGAGAACATCACCACGAGCTTCACCTGCGGCGAGCTCACCGCCATCGTGGGACCAAACGGCGCAGGCAAGAGCTCGATCCTCAGGGCGATACTCGGCCAGGTCAGGCACAGCGGCACCGTCACCCACTGCGGGACCCTTGCCGGAAACGGCGGCCCGCGCATCGGCTATGTGCCGCAGAAGGTGTCGATCGCGCCGGATTCGCCGGTGAGCGTGTGCGACTTCATGCTCCTCGCCGCGGGCTACCGGCACGTATGGTTCACCGTTCCCCGCAAAAATCGCGATGAAATGGCCGGGCTTCTTTCACTGGTCAACGCCGAAAAACTCATCGACCGGACGATCGGCACCCTTTCCGGCGGCGAGCTCCAGCGCGTGCTTCTGGCCTGCTCGCTCAATCCGATGCCCGAGATACTTCTTCTCGACGAACCGATATCGGCCTTCGACGTGCGCGGCATGGACCTCTTCTATGAAATGATCTGCGAGCTCAGGAAAAAATTCCACCTGGCGATCGTGGTGGTGACGCACGACATAGACCTCATCGCGCGCCATGCGGACCGCATGATCCTCATGGACCGCACCATACTGGCACAGGGCGCGCCGGCGGAAGTGGTGAAGCACCCGGCCTTCATTTCTGTCGTGGGGCCCGCGCACCTTGATGCCGCCGAAAAAACGGGCGCAGACCACTTTTCGGGGGACCACCATGATTGAAGCCTGGCACGCGCTCGTCGGATCCCTGCCCTTTTCCTGGGCCGCTTACGATTTCATGAAGAACGCCCTGCTGGCGGTAATCGTCGTCACGCCCTTTTTCGGCCTGGCGGGCACCGTGGTGGCCGGCAACCGCATGGCGTTTTTCTCGGACGCGGTCGGCCACTCGGCCCTGACCGGAATCGCCCTGGGCCTCATCGCGGGCTTCACCGACATGAGGCTGCCCATGGTCGTCTTCGCAGTTCTTTTCGCGCTTGCGATAAACCTGCTCATCGAAAAAAGCAGGGCCTCCAACGACACGGTCATCGCGGTGTTCATGTCGTTCGCCGTGGCCCTGGGCATAGCCCTGCTCAGCGCTGCCGGGTCGTTCAGAAAATTCTCGGTGTACCTCGTGGGAGATATCCTGGCCGTGGGCCCCGGAGACATTGCGGGACTCGCGCTCGTCTCGGCCGCAGTGCTGGTTTTCTTCTTCTTTTTCGGCGGCGCCATAACACTCATCGGCATGGAGCCGGGACTCGCCTACCGGAGCAGGCTCTCTCCCCTCATGGTGCGCACGCTGTTCTCGGCGCTCGTCTCTGTCACGGTGGTGCTCTCGATACAGTGGATGGGGCTGCTCATCGTGAATTCGCTGTTCATACTGCCCGCAGCCGCGGCGCGCCTGGTGTCCCGCACGCTCAGGGGCTACTCCTTCGCCGCCATGGGCATCAGCCTTTTCTCGGGGATTTCCGGCCTGCTTATATCGTACTACGCCGGCGCTTCATGCGGCGCGGTGATCGTGCTGTGCGCCGCCTTCATCTACGCCGCGATTCTGGCCGCGAAAGGGGTTGCGGGAATCATGGCGCGCAATGATTATTGAATCAGTTTGCTCTGAGCAAGCGCCTGAATCCCTCCTGCGGGGACCGGAATACTGCCGCCAATTTCAACTTGACAGCAGCCGCAGGTATGCTGTAATGATAAGGCATGACGCCGTAACACCTGAAAGGCCTGCACCCATGAAAATGAAGAGAGCAATCGAACCCATCGTAAAAATAGTCGACCGCGAAAACGAAAAAGACGACCTCCGCTATTGGCTCTCCAGGACCCCCGAAGAAAGAATAGATGCGGTGCTGCACCTGCGGAAGCAGTACATTCGTTCTCTCGGCTATAGCGAGATACCTGGAATAGAACCCTTCGTAAAAATTATTCCCAGATAACACGCATGCATAAAGATTTTGAAGATTTACTTGCAATACTCAACAAAAACCAGGTAAAATTCCTAATTGTGGGAGCTTTCGCTCTCGCCTATCATGGTTATCCTCGAAATACTGGCGATATCGATATATGGATTTACCCTGCCGAAGAAAACGCGAACAAGACGGTTCAGGCGATCAAAGAATTCTTCGGTTCAACCCTCGGTGTAACGAACGAAGATATAATTTCGGGTAAAATCATCCAGTTCGGCAGACCTCCGGTTCGGATCGACCTGATATCAATTCTCACCGGAGTAACAACGGATGAAATATGGGACAACAGGATAACGGGAAAATTCGCCGGCATCGATGTATATTTCATCGATAAAAAAACATTCATCAAGAATAAAAGAGCGATCGGCAGGGGCAAGGACATCGTCGATGTTGATGCGATTTCTACGGATGAATGATCGTCGCGACAGACAATACAACCACCGACGTTAATCTGACCCGGAGGGACCACTAAACCCAACCCATGAAATGCAATCTCTGCGGATACCGGTGCAATGCCGAGCGTTCGATACGTCCGGGACATTGCGGCCTCGACGACGGCGTGTATGTATCGTTCTACGGCCCGCATTTCGGCGAAGAGCCATTCTTCACGGGCAGGGGCGGCTCCGGAACGATATTCTTTCTCGGATGCAACCTCCGCTGCGTGTTCTGCCAGAACCACCAGATCAGCCGATGGACCGTGCATGACCCGTTGCCGCCCCGCGCGCGAAAGACCGGCCCGCAGGGCCTTGCAGACATTTTCTTCGAGCTCGCCGACCGGGGCTGCGAAAACATCAACCTGGTCTCGCCCACTCCGTACGTGCGCGAAATCGCAGTTGCCATTGAGATCGCAAAAGGGAAATCCCTCGGAATTCCGGTCGTGTACAACACCCACGGCTATGACTCGATCGAAGCATTGAAATTCATGCAGGGGCTTGCTGATATATACCTGCCAGACCTCAAATACTGCTCGGACGAACTCGGAGAAAAGTATTCAGGCGTTCCGCATTACTACTCCACAGCGTCTGCCGCTCTCGACGAGATGTTCGCACAGGTGGGCCATCTCAAACTCGATCGCAGGGACATGGCGGCCAGGGGGATGAGCGTTCGCCACCTCGTGCTGCCCGACAATGTCGGGAACAGCATCCGGGTGCTCGACCGGCTCGCGGCCTACGGGCCCGAAATATCCATATCACTCATGTCCCAGTACCATCCGCTGCGCGATCTTCCCGAAATCCCCCCTGAGATGAGAAGGACCCTTTACCGCGACGAATACCGGCGCGCGGTCGACCATGCCCTCGAACTGGGGCTGGAGAACTGCCTCATCCAGGAGCTCGACAGTCACGAAGAGTTCCTGCCGGATTTCAATAAAAAGGACAGTTTCAGGAAGGATTAGATATTTTTCTCGAAGGGAGCGGACTCCATGACGAGGGCGCCGCTTTCAACCCCGGTGCTCAGAGTAAATTTTGTTTCAACAATCTTCTTCGATCCAATAACGCGAACAGGATGTTCGCGTTGGGCGCGTCAAATATGGATATTTATACGCGCCCTGGACTGTTGATCCATTGATGCTGACGTGACGTAAGATTTCCGATGAATTGGATTTTTGTCTACCTGTGAATTTACTCATACATCTAATAAGCCTGCCCGGCGAATGAGGGGCAAGGCTTCGCGCCGACTGAGCGATGGCTTTTTTGGCTACTTTTTTCGCCAGTGAAAAAAGTAGCAGAACCCCGCCCCTGTTCAGGGCCACCCTCTGCCGAAGGTTTCGGCATCACCTTGCGCCGCTTGGGAAGCGGTATTCGCACAATAATTATATTGACAGTTTCAATCCCCGCCGCTGATATCGAATCCTGTCATCATTGTCACGGAGTAACGCAGTGAAAATCGCAGTCGCAATGAGCGGCGGAGTGGATTCGACCGCGGCCGCGCTCATCCTTCTCGAACAGGGACACGAGGTCATCGGACTCACCCTGAAGATGCACGACCGGAGCCTGCGCGGCTCATCGGGCGGGATTCTCGCCGAGGCCGCCGAGGCGGCCGAACGTCTCGGCGTGCCCCATCATGTCGTCGATATCAGGAAACGATTTGAGCGCGAAATAATGGCCCCATTCTGCGCAGAATACATGAAGGGGCGCACGCCCAATCCCTGCGTGCGCTGCGACGCGGCGATAAAGTTTCCGGCGCTTGCATCGTTCGCCGTGGAGCACGGGTGCGGCGCATGGGCCACGGGCCATTACACCAGGACCGGCAGGACGCCCGAGGGCCGCTTCTACATATCGATGGGCGCGGACCGCAAAAAGGACCAGTCGTATTTTCTGTACAGGCTCTCCCAGGAATCCCTCAGCGGGCTTCTGTTCCCGCTGGGAGCGCTCACCAAGGACGACGCGCGGGCCATGGTCGCCGAAAGGGGAATCCCCTGCGTATCGCGCGGAGAAAGCCAGGAGATATGCTTCATTCCCGACAACGACTACCCGGGCTTCATCAGCGAATTCACCGCATCCGAATCCCCACCCGGCGAGATCGTCGGCCGGGACGGGCGCGTTCTCGGCGCCCACGCGGGCATCACGCGCTACACCATAGGCCAGCGCCGCGGGCTCGGGATCGCGGCTCCCCGGCCCATGTACGTCACCGGAATCGAAGCGGGCCGCAACAGGATCATCGCCGGCTTCAGGGAGGAGCTCGAATGCAGGGGGCTCGTCGCCGAAGACATATGCTTCATGAAAGAAAAGAACCTGGACGGGATGACGGTCATGCTCAAGACCAGGTCAATGCAGCCGCCGTTCGAGGCGGATTTAAAGACGGACGGCGCGTCCATGATCGCCGTGTTCAGGGAGCCGCAGATACAGATCACGCCGGGCCAGTCCGCGGTGTTCTACAGCGCTGACATGGACATCCTGGGCGGCGGCATCATCGTTAAAAGCTTCTGACGCAAGCCGGAATCATTCTTCTTTTTTCCGGCCCGAATGCGGATGGAACCTCTCGTATACCTTCCTGAGCCGGTCCCTGGTAGTGTGGGTGTAAACCTGCGTGGTAGACAGGTGCTTGTGGCCCAGCATCTCCTGCACGGCCCTGATGTCGGCCCCGCGGTCGAGGAGCTCTGTTGCGAAGCTGTGGCGCAGCGTGTGCGGCGAAACGCGCGAGAATATGCCGGCCGCCTTCGAGCGCTTGACCACGATCCCGAATATACCTCGCTCGGTTATCCCCGCTCCCCGGGCGTTCACGAAAAGCGGTCCGTCGGCGCTTCCGAAGCGTGCCGTGCGCTCGCTCAGGTATTCGCGGAGTGAACCGACCGTTCCCGGGGTCAGGAACGCGATCCGTTCGTCGCCGCCCTTGCCGGTGACCTTGAGCCTTCCTCCCTCCGGGTCGAAGTCGACGAGCAGGGCGGATGCGAGCTCGGACACCCGGCATCCCGACGAATAGAACGTCTGGAGTATGGCCATGTCCCGGTAATCGATGAAGCTTTTTCTCTCGAAACCGAGCAGCTCGTCGACCTGGTTCAGGTACAGGAATTTCGGCAGGCGCTTCTCTCTTTTGGGATACAGGACCTTTTCGGAAGGGTCCCGCAGGACCAGGTCCCGGTTGAGCAGGAAGGTGAAGAAGGACTTTATGGCCGCGATTTTTCTCTCGATCGACGATCGGGTGAGCCCCCGGTCATACACGTATTCGACGAAGGCCCTGATATCGGCCTCGGTCACGTCCGCCGGCGGGACGTCATCTTTCCTGACCGTCATGTCGTATTCTTCGTAGGAGGCGTCGGTCTCGCCGCAGAGGAAGGCGCCGAACTGCATGAGGTCACGGCTGTATGCTTCGATGGTTTTAGGGGATGCGTTTTTTTCGTTCTGAAGATAGCTCATGAAATGATCTATCTCTGCGATCATTGCTGTCCCTGCTCTCCCGAACCGTTTTCATCGAGGATATCCACCTCGAAACCGCACGACTCGTTGAGGCAGACGATCTTTTCGCCCTTGTGCTTGATCTTCCGGGTGAACAGGAGCCTTCCGCATTTCGGGCATGACCGGTCCGAAGGGGCCTCCCTGGCGAAAAAATCGCACACCGGATAATCGGCGCAGGCGTAGAAGGTGCCTCCCCTGCCGCTCTTGGACGAGCGTTTGACCACGTCGCCGTTTCCGCACTTGGGACATTTGCCCAGCGGCAGCGACTTGGCGTTCCGGCATTCGGGAAATCCGCTGCACGCGAGAAAATAGCCGAACTTGCCCAGCTTCTTGAGCATCTTCCTTCCGCATTTTTCGCACACGATGTCGGTCTCTTCGTCGAGCACGCCCTTCATTTCCTCGATGTTCTTCTCGGCTTCGTCTATCGACGTCTTGAAGGGCCGGTAAAATTCGTGCAGCATGCCGACCCAGTCGGTCTTGGCGTCTTCGACATGGTCGAGCCTGTCCTCCATGTTCGCGGTGAAATCGATCGAGACGAGCGACGAGAAATGCTTCGCCATTATCGCGTTGACGAGCTTGCCCAGAACCGTTGGCACGATCTGGCGGCCGTGCCTGTTCACGTAATAGCGCTTGATGAGGGTGGCGATGGTCGGGGCGTATGTCGACGGCCTTCCGATCCCGGACTCCTCGAGGAACTTGACCAGCGAGGCGTCGTTGAACCGGGGCGGCGGCGTGGTGAAATGCTGTTCGCTCCTGAAATCGACCGCGTCGACCTCGTCGCCCTTTTCGAGCGCCGGCAGCGTCGCCTTTTCGGTCTTGTTGTATTTGTCGATCGCGGTGAAACCGTTGAACAGGACGGTGCTCCCTCCCGCCCTGAACCCGTAATCCCCCGACTTCAGGCTCACGGTTATGACCTCCGACACCTCGGGAGTCATCTGGGACGCTATGAAACGCTTCCATATGAGCTCATAGAGCCTGAACTGGTCGCGGGAGAGGTCGTTCTTGATCGATTCAGGCGTGCGGTGAATGTCGGTCGGCCTGATCGCCTCATGCGCGTCCTGTACGTTCTTTTTATTGCTGAAAAAATTCGGCGTCCCGGGAAGGTACTCCGGCTCGAAATTGGACGCGATATA
>JAKLIV010000168.1 GCA_022709405.1 Spirochaetota bacterium | reverse complement strand
CATCATGGCTCACATCGACGCCGGCAAGACCACGTTGACCGAGCGCATCCTTTTTTACACCGGCAAGACCCACAAGATGGGAGAGGTCCATGAGGGCACCGCTGAAATGGACTGGATGCTCCAGGAAAAGGAAAGGGGAATAACCATAACCGCGGCCGCTACAACCTGTTCATGGAAGCACACAAGGATAAACATAATAGATACGCCGGGCCACGTGGATTTCACGATCGAAGTGGAGAGAAGCCTCAGGGTACTCGACTCGGCCATAGCCGTGTTCGACGGGGTTGCGGGCGTCGAGCCGCAGTCGGAGACGGTATGGCGGCAGGCGGACCGGTACCATATCCCCCGCATCTGCTTTGTAAACAAGATGGACAGGATAGGCGCTGATTTCGACCGCTGCCTCCGGATGATCAAAGAGAAGCTTTTCGCATTTCCGCTGCCCATTCAGATCCCCATCGGAGCCGAAGACGCCTTTGCCGGCATTGTAGACCTGGTCGAAATGAGGGCCGAATACTGGAAAGACGACAAGGGGACCGAGATCGAGTACGGGCCGATACCCGATTCTCTTCGGGAACGGGCCCTGGAATTCAGGGAAATCCTGCTTGAAAAAATCGCCGAATCCGACGACGACCTCATGGCTAAATACCTCGACGGCGTTGAACCAGGCACCGACGAAGTGAGAAAAGGCGTCAGAAAAGCCACCCTGACCGCAGAATGCTTCCCGGTGCTCTGCGGGTCGGCCCTGAAGAACAAGGGGGTTCAGCCGGTGCTCGACGCTATCGTAGAATACCTTCCTTCCCCGAAGGACATCCCGCCGGTGCAGGGGCACAATCCGAAAAATTACGAGGAGATGCTGGAGCGCCAGGCGGATGACAAGGATCCGTTCTGCGGGCTCGTGTTCAAAATCATGTCCGATCCCTATGTGGGCAAGCTGTCGTATCTGAGGGTCTACTCGGGGCATATAAAGGCCGGGGACATGGTGCACAACATGACAACCGGCAAAAAGGACCGGCTGAGCAGGGTTCTCAGAATGCACGCCAACGACCGCGAGGAGATGAAGGAGCTGTATACCGGCGACATCGTGGCCATCGTTGGCCTGAAAAACGCGCGCACCGGCGATACCCTGTGCGATGATGCTCACCAGATCGTTCTTGAAAAAATGGAGTTTCCCGAGCCGGTCATTTCGATCGCCATCGAGCCCAGGACAAAGGCCGACCAGGATAAACTCAATTCTGCCCTGTCAAGGCTTGAGGACGAGGACCCGACCTTCAAGGTCTTCAGCGACGAGGAAACGGGGCAGAAGATCATTTCGGGAATGGGGGAGCTGCATCTGGAAATCATCGTCGACCGCCTGATGCGGGAATTCAACGTCCAGGCAAATGTCGGTAAGCCGCAGGTAACCTATAAGGAGACCATCACGAAGCCGGCAACGGCCGAGCATGTATACGAGAAGGTCATTGCAGGCAAGGACCAGTTCGGTCACGTCAAACTCACTCTGGAGCCTGGCACGCCCGGATCGGGGTTTGCTTTTGAAAGCAGGATCACGGCGGACATTATCCCCGATGAGCTCATAAAGCATATCCGGGACGGGGTAACCGACTCCATGCAGGGGGGTGTCATTGCGGGATACAAGATGGATGACGTCAGTGTCGCCCTTGTCGGCGGTTCCTACAATGAAAATGCATCCACGGATATGGCGTACAGGATAGCGGCGAATATCGCCTTCAAGGAGGCGGCCAGGGACGCCTCTCCCACGCTTATGGAGCCGGTCATGACGCTTGAAGTCGTATGTCCCGACGAATATACCGGTGATGTCATAAACGACGTCAATTCGAGAAGAGGAAGGATCGAAACCATCGATATGCGCGGAGAACTGAAGGTCGTAAAATCCAAAGTGGCGCTGTCGGAGATGTTCGGCTATGCGACCAGTCTCAGGTCCTTGACCCAGGGAAGGGCGTCCCATACTCTCCAGTTTTCCCATTTCGAGATGGTCAGTAAAGAGGTTATGGATAGAATTCTGGGGAAAATCACCGGTTCGTATTACTGAAAAAGGCCTGATCATGGGGCATTTTTTACATATTACATTAGACCTGTCCTTTGGATGAATAAATGTCCATTTAATCCGCTTTTATTTTTGGATAAATTTATATTTCAGGGATTTATTAATGAAGAAAGTGATATAATAAGAAAATAACTGCTGTAAAGTATTAGAAAAATCGTTTATAATGAAAAAAAATAAGGAAAAGTTATTTTTTTTATTAATTACTTGACAGAATAGGCTAATTTTTTTTTTATTCATAAACTCGCATTGCTTATTGTAAAAAAAAGCGGTTTTTTCGTATATACGTCATCATAGACAATAGGCCGGATTGAATAAACTTGCTATTACTGAAAACAATTAAGGAGAGGATCGATGGCAAAAGAAAAATTTACACGGACGAAGCCCCATGTTAACGTTGGCACTATCGGTCATATCGACCATGGTAAAACTACTCTGACTTCCGCGATCACGAAATGCCTGCATTTGAAATATGGCACAGGTAAAGCAATTGAATTTGATCAGATTGACAACGCTCCGGAAGAAAAAGCCCGTGGGATAACGATCGCCACTTCTCACCAGGAATATGAGACTCCTAAAAGGCACTATGCCCATGTCGATTGCCCGGGACACGCCGACTATATCAAGAACATGATCACGGGCGCGGCCCAGATGGATGCCGCTATACTTGTCGTCGCAGCCACTGACGGCGCCATGCCCCAGACCAAGGAGCACGTTCTGCTTGCCCACCAGGTTAACGTGCCTTATATGCTGGTTTTCCTTAACAAGGTCGACATGCTCGATCCTTCAGACAGAGACGAAATGGTCGAGCTCGTAGAAATGGAAATCAGGGAGCTCCTGAACAAATATGATTTCCCCGGAGACAAGACCCCGATCATTCCGGGTTCGGCGCTCAAGGCGATGGAAGAAGCTGACGCCAAAAAAACCGACGGCGAGTGGTTCAATACCGTTATCAAGCTCGCCGAAGCGCTTGATGAATATGTTCCCGATCCCAAGAGGGACATCGACAAGCCTTTCCTTATGCCGATTGAAGACGTTTTTTCCATTACCGGCCGCGGTACGGTTGTTACCGGCAGGATCGAGAGGGGGGTCGTCAAGACCGGTGAAGAGGTCGAAATAATCGGTTTCATGGAAACCAAAAAAACCGTATGTACCGGCGTCGAGATGTTCAGGAAGATCCTCGATCAGGGCCAGGCGGGTGACAACGTCGGATGCCTGCTCCGCGGTACCGGCAAGGATGAGGTCATGAGGGGACAGGTTCTTGCCAAGCCGGGTTCAATAACCCCGCATAAAAAATTCAACGGCAAGGTGTACGTTCTCAAGAAAGAGGAAGGCGGACGCCATACTCCTTTCTTCGCGAACTATCGTCCGCAGTTTTATTTCAGGACAACAGACGTTACCGGCATCATCGAGCTTCCCGCGGGAGTTGAAATGGTCATGCCGGGCGACGATATCGATATGGTAATTGAGCTTATAACGCCGATTGCAATGGAAGAAGAGCTCAGGTTCGCCATCCGCGAGGGCGGCAGGACCGTTGGAGCCGGCGTTGTAACGAAGATTTTTGAATAAGCATCACTGCAGTTTCAAAAATATAGTGTATTTATGTCAGACCATCTCAATGATGGTCTGACATTTTGAATAAGAGATTATTAGTTTACAGGATTGGATACGTGGCAAAATTAACAGGACAACGTTTCAGAGTAAAATTAAGATCTTTTGATGCCAAATTGTTGGATCAGTCAGCAGAAAAGATTGTTGCTACTACAAACAGGAGCGGCGCAAAAGTTGCGGGACCAATTCCCCTGCCGACCAAAATTGAAAAATTTTGCGTCCTCAGGTCGCCCCATGTTAATAAAAAATCGCGGGAGCAGTTTGAAATCAGGACACATAAGCGTTTGATCGACATTATTGATCCTAATTCAGACACTGTTGAAGCTTTGATGAAGTTGGAACTTCCCGCTGGTGTTTCGGTAGATATCAAATCCTAAGCTTTCTGCCGCTATCTGACAGCTGAATATTTACTTCATATCTAAAGTATGAAATGCAATTATTGTTGTGTAATGGGTTAGTGTGATGAAAAAGACACTTATTGGAAGAAAAATCGGCATGACGCAGTATATCTGCGAAGACGGCACCGTTGTTCCTGTTACAATATGCGAGCTCGGGCCCTGTGTCGTAGTTCAGAAAAAAACCAAAGAGAAAGACGGCTATGATGCATTGAAGCTCGGCTATCTCGATGTAAAAGAACAGAGACTTACGAAGCCAATCCGCGAAGATCTCAAGAAGAAAAACCTTCCTCCGCTGAAAGTATTCAGGGAAGTTGAGGTGTTCGACAGCAATCTTGAAGTCGGAAGCGTCATCAACTGTTCGATTTTTACCGAGAATGACAAGGTCATGGTAACCGGCATATCGAAGGGTAAAGGATTCGCCGGGGTTATCAAGAGACATGGATTCGGCGGAGGCCGCATTACTCACGGTTCACACTTTCACCGCGCACCCGGCTCCGTCGGAGCGCATACGTTTCCGGCCGAAATCTGGCGGGGACAGAGAATGCCCGGCCACATGGGCAGTGACACGGTCACTGTAAAAAATCTCAAAATAGTGAAAATTCTCCAGGATAAGAACATCGCCCTGATTTCGGGTGCGATTCCCGGCAGACGCAATTCCATTATTGCAGTGAGGGAGAAATAGGTAGGTAGGCCATGAAGGTTGACAAGTATTCGAAAGATGGCAAAGTAGTCGGCGCAGTCGAATTATCCGATGCCGTTTTCGGCGCAGAAGTGAACGACACGCTGATATATGAACTCATTAAATCCGCAAACGCAAATTTACGCCAGGGAACCCACAAGACCAAGACCCGCACGGAAGTAAGCGGCGGCGGGGCGAAGCCCTGGAGGCAGAAAGGAACAGGCCGCGCGCGTCAGGGTTCTACAAGAGCTCCCCAATGGCGGGGCGGCGGCACGATTTTCGGCCCGGTCCCACGGGACTACAGGATCGACATGCCGAAGAAACTCAAGCAGGCGGCGTACCGTTCATTGTTTTCACTGAAGGCGAAGAATGGAGAAATAAAAGTCATCGAAGATTTCACCGCCGGCGGTAAAACAAAGGAAGTGGCCAATCTCGGTAAGGCACTCAAGATTACCAAAGGCGTTCTCGTTTCGGATTCGGACGACCTTCCAATTAAAAGGGCGATCAGGAATATCGCCTGGTTCGTATTCAACAATGTCGAGAGGCTTTCAAGCCGAGATATTTTTTTCTCGAAGCAGGTTGTCATAACCGAATCGGCAGTGAAAAGACTGAATGACAAATACGCGAAAGGTGAATAGCGATGAATTCCAATGATATAATCATCAAGCCTGTTATATCTGAGAAAACGACTGAAATGATGGAGCATAACAAGTACGTCTTTCAGGTCGCCATGAAGGCAAACAAACTCCAGGTCACTCAGGCGATCAAGGACATATATGGCGTTAAACCGAAAAAGATCAATATGCTGATAGTCAGGGGTAAGGATAAGAGGCTCCGTTTCAGACTCGGCAGGACATCGGCATGGAAGAAGGCCATCGTTACCCTGAAACCGGGCGAAAAAATAGAAATATTTGATGTGCAGTAAAATCAATTGTAAGGATTTGTAACATGGGTATCAAGAAGTTCAGACCATACACTTCAACGACACGATATAAGACTGTGCTGGATTTCAGTGAACTGACCACTGACAGCCCGTATAAGCCCCTTACCAAAGGCAGAAAAGAGACCGCCGGCCGCGGGGCCAAGGGACAGATTTCGGTACGCAGAAGGGGAGGCGGGCATAAGCGAAAATACCGCGAGATAGATTTTAAAAGAAATAAGGTGGATATTCCCGGAAAAGTCGCGTCAGTTGAATACGATCCCAACAGGTCGGCCAACATCGCCCTGATAAACTATGTAGACGGCGAAAAAAGATACATTGTCGCGCCCGAGAGCCTCAAGGTCGGCGACACGATAATAACATCCGAAAATGCGGAGATTCGTACCGGAAATTCCATTCCTTTGAAAAACATCCCGCTGGGAACCAATATATATAATATAGAAATGCATCGCGGAAAAGGAGGCCAGCTGGTTAGGTCGGCCGGAGTGACGGCGACCATAACCGCAAAAGAAGGCGCTTATTGCCTTGTGAAGCTTCCATCGGGCGAGATCAGAAAGATTCACAGCGAATGTTATGCGACGATCGGCGAAGTGGGAAACAAGGATCACGTGAATATCACCATAGGAAAAGCCGGCCGATCGAGATGGCTCAATAAGCGCCCGAAAGTGAGAGGCGTTGCCATGAACCCGGTTGATCACCCCCTGGGCGGAGGCGAAGGAAAATCTTCAGGTGGACGTCACCCTGTATCTCCAACCGGCCAGCCGACAAAAGGATACAAGACGAGGAAGAAGCACAAATACAGCGATAAATACATCATCAACAGAAGGAAGAAGTAGTCATGGCCAGATCAATAAAAAAAGGTCCATTTGTCGACATCAAGCTCTTTAAAAAGATTGAAGATATGAATTCGACCAATTCAAAGAAGGCCATAAAGACATGGTCACGGAGGTCAACCATATTCCCGGAAATGATCGGCCATACTCTCATGGTCCACAACGGAAAGAATTTCATTCCGGTTTATGTATCGGAAAACATGGTCGGACACAAACTGGGCGAGTTCGCCCCCACAAGAACATATCGCGGACATAAAACCAAAGACGATAAAATCGCCAAGAAGAAGTAGTGCAAGAGGAAGCAGTGATGGAAACAGTTGCCAGATCACAATATAACAGGATATCGGCCCAAAAAGCCCGGCTTGTAGCGAATGAAATACGGGGATATGAATTGCCGGATGCGATTGACGTTCTCAAGGCCATGCCGCAGAAAGCGGCGAAAATCATTCTTAAAACGCTGTATTCCGCAGGTGCGAACGCGAAATACGTAAATCCGGATGTTCTGGAAAATGATCTTTTTATCAAGAAAATTGTGGTTGACGTTGGTCCGACCCTCAAGCGTTATCATGCTCGTGCGCGCGGACGTGGATCGAGGATAAGGAAGAGAACCAGTAGCGTTTTGATTGTATTATCAGACGAAAATTAGGATAAAGGATTTCGAAAATGGGTCAAAAAGTAAATCCAACAGGCTTTCGGGTGGGAATAATTCGGACTTGGGACTCGGTCTGGTATGAAGAGAAAAACAATTTCATCGAATACCTTCATGAGGACCTCAATATCAAGAAGCACATTGAGAAGACCAAAAAAAATGCCGGAATCGCGAGGGTAGCGATTGAGCGTTTCCCGGACAGGGTGAATGTAAACATTCACGCCGCCCGTCCCGGCGTTCTGATCGGCAAAAAAGGAGCCGATATTGAAGATTTGAAAAAACAGCTTCAGAAAATCGCTTCGAAAAACGTTTATATCAATATAATTGAAGTCAAGAAACCCGAAAAGAATTCTAAACTGATCGCCGAACAGATCGCAGGCCAGCTCGAGTCGCGTTTCCCTTATAGAAGGGCCGTGAAGCAGGCTATGACCAATGCGCTTCGCACCGGCGCTCTGGGAATTAAAATTACGATTTCAGGCAGGCTGAACGGGGCAGAAATGGCCCGCGAAGAGTCATACAAGGAAGGACGGATTCCCCTTCATACGCTCAGGGCTGATATAGATTACGGTACCGCCGAAGCGCTGACCACTTTCGGATTGATCGGAATCAAAGTGTGGATTTACAACGGCGATGTGCTTTCAAAGAGCATTGAAAGCGACGAAGACAAGTATACAGTAAAAAGAAAGACGAAGTAACGGTAGGGGAAATACGCCATGTTAATGCCAAAAAGACAGAAATACAGGAAGGTGCAGCGCGGCAGAATGAACGGCGTCGCCAAAAGGGGAACAACCGTGGCTTTTGGCGAATACGGACTCAAGACGCTCGAAGCAGGAAAAATAACCAGCAGACAGATCGAGGCCGCAAGGATAACCATAACCCGTAAAGTGAAAAGGGGCGGAAAGCTCTGGATAAGGATATTCCCCGATTTTCCATTCACGAAAAAACCGGCTGAAACCCGGCAGGGTAAAGGAAAGGGAAATCCGGAAGGATTTGTCGCCAGGGTGAAACCCGGCAGGATACTGTTCGAGATCGCCGGCGTTGATGAGCAGCTTGCCCGCGAGGCCCTAGGCAGCGCGGCCTTCAAGCTTCCGGTAAAGACAAAAATAGTGGATATTAACGGTTAACTCGAGGTTCTCAATCATGAAAGGCAAATTAGACGAATTATCGAAGGATGACCTGATCAAAAGCCTGCGCGAATCTAAAGAAGAGTTGCGCAAAGAGCGTTTCAAGGCGGTGACGAGCAAGGTCGATAATCCTAAAAAGGTGAAAGAACTCAGGAAGAATATCGCTCGGATTCTGACGCTTCAAAAAGAATACGAATCAGGAATCAGGAAAAAGTAATAGCGCAGGGTGATGGTTTAAGATGAAAGCAAAAAGGAAACAACTCGTTGGAAAAGTAGTAAGCAACAAGATGAGTAAAACTATCGTCGTCGAGATAGAAGATCTTATCATGCATTCACTATACAAGAAATCAGTCAAGTGGACAAAGAAGATCAAAAGCCACGACGAACGCAATGAGTGTTCCATCGGCGACTTGGTCCGCGTTGAAGAAACACGGCCGCTGTCAAAAGACAAGCATTACAGACTAGTGGAAATAATCGAGAAAGCAAAATAGGGGACCTACAATGATTCAGGTAGAAACAATACTGGATGTGGCCGATAACAGCGGTGTAAAAAAAGTTCAGTGTATAAAAGTACTCGGGGGAACCCGGAGAAGATACGCCACTGTCGGAGATATCATTGTTGTCGCGGTCAAGGATTCCCAGCCTGCATACGGCTTGAAAGATTCCGCGGGTAAAAAAGTTCATGGAAAAGCCGTTTTAAAGGCTGTCGTGGTCAGGACAAAAAAACCGGTGCGGCGCAAGGACGGAACATATATCAGGTTTGACGATAATGCGGTGGCGATCATTGATAACAAGGGCGAGCCAAAAGGGACCAGGATTTTCGGGCCGGTTGCCCGCGAGTTGCGTGAAAAGAACTTTTTGAAGATCGTATCTCTCGCTCCGGAAGTACTGTAAGGGTTA
>JAKLIV010000167.1 GCA_022709405.1 Spirochaetota bacterium | reverse complement strand
TGAATTCGCATCATACGCCCGCTCCGATCGACGATACTGTCATATAATCAGGACCTGCCGAACCATGAAAAAAAATACAGGGGGAAAATTGGCCTTGAACTGCGTCGAAATCAACGATACCTCGTCATATCATATTCATGATTTGAACACGCTCGGATGGGAGCTCACCTTGTGCAACTCCCTTGAGCCCGAAAACTCGCCCATCCGCGCTTTGCTCGAAAAAAACACGAGCTTCGGCAACCTGCTCTTCGATTTTCTGTCGCGGCATCTCCCGCTCGAAGAGGCGAAAAGCGTTCTCGAAGTCGGAGGGGGATACGGGTACATCATGCGCGATTTCCTGGGTCGGCTCCGGGGAGTTCGGGCCTCGATGATCGACATCTCCCCGTTTCTTCTCTCGAAGCAGAGGGAAACCCTGAATTCGCACAACGTAACATTTTGCGAGCATGACTTCCTGGCCGCGTCCCCGGATTTTCTGAAAGGCCACGATGTGGCGATCCTGAACGAAAATATCGGCGACTTCCCGACCGCATGCGGTCTGACCAGGGATGTCCTGAACGAAAACTGCCGGGACAGCCAGGCGGCCGAAATACGTGGGTATTTCAATAAATACGGGCTTGCAGTTCCTTCAGGAGAATCGTTCAACTTCAACCTGGGAGCGGTTAGGGCCGTCGAGCTCCTCTGCTCGTCTGGCGTGCCGTACATATATCTCAGCGAGCACAGCTGCGAGGCGGCTGCCCCGGAGAAGTGGAGGTACGCCCTGGGCATAGAACCGACGGACAATCCCGAGCGGATAGCCCTGAAGGGCCATGACGAATACACGATACGGTTTTCCCACCTCGAAGCTGTCGCTGCGCATTACGGATACCGGACAGCGCGCGGAAATTACACTGACATGCTCCCGGTCAGGTTCGACGAGAGGATTCATTTCATCCTCACGTCAAAAACAGAAAAAGACGAACATGAAATCATTCGTCTTTTCATAGGGGATCTCTTTAAATACGAGTATCTTCTTCTGATCAGGGACTGATCAGACTCCCTCGGCCTCTTTTTTGCGCTGGAGCAGATGCTTGTAGTAGCGGGAAGTGGTCTGCTTCTTCTCTTCCATTTCGCCGATTTTAGCGTTGATTGCCCTGGCGTCAAGCTTGTTGATCTTTTTGTTCTTGGCCGGGGCCGCTTCTCCCTGCTGGCCTTCCTGGGTCTTTTGTTCTTCTGCCATATGGCCTCCTGCTGTCGTCATTGTGAATGGGTCTATGCCTGAACCATCATGCCGATATTGTCAAGATAATTCTTCGGCTATTTGAGATGCCGTTTGATCTCCCTCTGCATCTCGCGGTCCGCCTCGCGCTTCTGAATAGTCTTGCGCTTGTCGTACTGCGCCTTGCCGCGCGCCAGGCCGAGAAGCACCTTCACTTTCCCGTTCTTGAAGTACACTTTGAGGGGGACCAGAGTGTATCCGCGTTCCTTGAGCTTGCCGGTGAGGCGCTTGATCTCCTGCCGGTGGAGCAGGAGTTTTCTGTCACGGGCGGGCTCGTGGTTGAACCTGTTTCCCATTTCGTAATGGGCGATGTTCATTCCCACGATGAAGGCCTCGCCGTTTCTGATCGTCGCATAGGCCTCCTGGATGCTGACCTTTTTCAGGCGCACCGATTTCACCTCTGTGCCCAGGAGCGCCAGTCCGGCCTCGAACGTGTCCACGACCTCATAGTCGAACCGGGCCTTTTTGTTGACCACCACATCCTGGAAGTTGTTCGCCTTGTCAGCCATATATTGCCTACAATGCATAAATCTGGCCCAGAACAGTTTTCCAGTCAAGATAAATATGTGGGGTCAGAGCACGGGGGATATTTCGTCGAACAAAAGGGAACGGTCGTGCCCTTTTTCAAAGTAAGACTTTAGGATAATGACTGCCACAGAGCACCAAGGCACAGAGGAAAAGATGGGTAAAGTCGGGGAATAAGCGAAAAAAATTGAGAGAGCCAGCCAGTTATTGCGAGGTCTTCGCTAGAAGACCGTGGCAATCCTTTAGTTACTCGTATTCATCCCTTACCTGAAGGATCGCCACGTCGCCACTACGGGCTCCTCGCGATGACCGCGTGAATAGCCCAAAGTCTCGCCACATGTGCCTTTTGAGTTCCTGTAACGAGGATATCAAGCAATATACCCTGCATACTCCGCGACTTAGCGTGAGCCGTTTTCCATCCCCCTTCTTCTTCTCTGTGTTCTCAGAGTCTCTGTGGCAAATCCCCTAACCGCAAATCTCTGCCACGATGATGTCAGCGGCGCGTATGCCATCGACCGCGGAGCTCACGATCCCCCCGGCATAGCCCGCGCCCTCGCCTACCGGATAGAGCCCCCGGTGCGACAGCGACTGGAAATCATCCCCCCTCAAGACACGCACCGGCGAAGAAGTCCTTGTTTCCGCGCCGAGGAGGATTCCCTCTGCGGTAATGAATCCCCTCATTCGCCGGTTGAACTCGGGAAGCGCGGCCCGGAGCGGGCCGGTGATCCATTCGGGCAGAAACTCGTCCATCCGCGCGGGCGATACCCCGGGCCTGAACGAACAGGGCGGCAGCCTGGCGTCCGATTTTCCCCTGATGAACGATGTGACCCTCTGCGCAGGCGCCCGAAATCCGCCCCCGCCCGATACGAACGCCTTTTCCTCGATCGACCGCTGCAGGGCGATGCCCGACAGCGGCGCGCAGCCGAAATCATCCACGCCCACGGTCACCACGAGCGCAGCATTCGAAAACCCGAGGTCCCTTGCCGAATAGCTCATGCCGTTCGTGCACAGCCTGACCGGCTCAGAGGATGAATTGATTATTTTTCCGCCGGGGCACATGCAGAACGAGTACACCCCCCTGCCGGTAACCGGGTCCCTGAACGCGAGCCGGTAATCGGCCGCGGGCAGGGGCCGCGCGAAGCCGGGTTTCCCATACTGTATTGTATCGATCAGTTCCCTGGGATGCTCGACCCGCACCCCGGCCGCGAAGGCCTTGGCTGCCAGGGCCACGCCATTTTTGTCGAGCATCTCGTAGGTGTCCCTTGCCGAATGCCCGGTCGCGAGTACGATGCGGTCGAACGCGTGCTCGAATCCGTCGGAGGTCACGAGTCCCCTGACCGAATTTCCCGACATCATGAGATCGTCGACGCGGTGATTGAAGAGGATCGAAGATCCCCTGCTGGCGATATATGTGCGGATGGCGACCAGAATCCGGGACAGCATATCGGTGCCCACATGGGGTTTCGCGTCGTACAGTATCGATCCCGGCGCCCCCATGTCGACCATGCGTCTGAAGAACCAGGCGGATTCGGGCCTGGACGTCCTGGTCGTGAGCTTTCCGTCGGAATATGCGCCCGCCCCGCCCTCGCCGAAAAGCACGTTGCTCTCCCGGTTGAGCGCACCTTCGGATTCAAGGGAGACTATGTCCTTCATCCGGTCGTCGACAGTGCGGCCGCGCTCGAAAATCGTGACCCGTACGCCGGCATCGATGAGCCTGAGCGCGGCGAAAAGCCCTGCGGGCCCGGATCCGATGACCGCAACGCTCCCTCCGGCAGGACATCTGGCCGCGGCCGGGGCGGGCTCTTCCAGATACGGCGAAACGCCCGGCAACCCGAGAAGCCCGGGCGCATCCGTGTCCGGAACATTCACTACGAGCCTGTAGCGGTAATGGATGCTTCGCTTTTTTCTGGAATCAAGCGATTTCCTGAGGATGCGCCACGCGGGCGGTCTCTGCATGCCGAGACGATCCGCGATCACCGCGCCGAGGGTTTCCTCGCGCTCGTCGGGATGCAGGACGATGTCATCCACGATTATATCCATGCTCCTCCATGCCGGCGATCGTCTCCCCGGGCGGTTTTCGGTGACTCAGCGCCGGGAATCATGTTCGTGATCGCTGTCTCTTTTCCTGTTGAAGCGGCGTGAATAATCTATCAGAAACTGGTTGGTCTTCCATCCCCTGAGGAGTGTCCCGTATGCCGCTGTGATATCTGCGTGGGCCAGGACCCCGGCGAGCTTCCCGTCGGCCCCTGCGACCGGTATGACCTCGAGATCGCCCTCCTCGATGTTCTGGATGGCGGTCGAAACCGGGTCTTTCTCGCCGACCGGAGTAACGCGCCTCATCACGTCCCGCGCGATGAGAAGGTCGGCCAGGTCATGATCGGCGATCGCCTGCCTGATGTCCCGAAGCGAGATTATCCCCTCAAGCCTGCCCGAGTCATCCACGACGACAACGTCACCGTAGCGCGAGTTCATGACTATATCGAGAAGCTCCCTGAAAGGCAGGCGGTGGTTCACCTGTTCGAAATCCGCCCGCATGAGCTTGCCGACCCGTATCTTTCCCAGAATGTCCGCTTCGCTTCTCTTGCTCACGTCGATGCCGCATTCAAGAAGCTCGCGTCCGTAAACCGTGCCCCTGTTGTAAGCGAGCGATACGAGATACGAGATGACCGACGCCAGCATGAGCGGCAGTATGAACGCATAGTCGCTGGTGACCTCGAACACGATCATTATCGCGGTCAGGGGCGCCGATGCTATCCCGGCGAGCACGCCGCCCATGCCCACCAGCGCGAACACGGCAGGATCGAGCCGCACGCCGGTTATTTCGGACGCGGCGGATGCGAAGACGAATCCGGAAAACGCCCCGATTCCCAGCGAGGGCGCGAAGGTCCCGCCGTATGAGCCGGCCCGCAGAAATAACGGGACAAAAATCAGCTTCATGGCGAGCAGGGCCGCGACGTCCCGGGCTTCGATCGAGCGGGCCAGGACATTGTTTATCGCCAGGTAGCCAATGCCGTAGAGCTGTTGGTATTTCAGCAGCACGATTCCGAAAAGTGCGGATACGCACAGCAGAGTGAAAATCCTGGCCGAAGCTTTCATTCTTTTCTCGATCACCGAACGGAAGACCGAGTCAAGCATGAAGTATGCGATGCAGACCAGGCCTGCGAGTATTCCGAACAGAATGAAAAAGGGATACGCCTCGATCCCTCCCATGGAATATTGCGGGATGGACAGCACATGCTTGTTGCCGAGAATGGCCCTGGAGAGGATGTCGGCCGCCACCGAGGAAATTATCAGGGCGCTCAGCGCCCGGTTTTTCAGATCGTTGAGAAGGATTACTTCGATCCCGAAAAAAACGCCGGTGATCGGGGCGTTGAACACTGCCGATATCGCCGCTCCGCCGCCGGCGGCCGCGTACATCACCATGTCGTCTCTGCTCAGCCTGAGCGCCTGGGACATTGACGAACCGATTCCGCTGCCGATTTTCGCGGCAGGAGCCTCGGGCCCGAGCGGAGCGCCCGTACCGATCGCCGCAATCGACGCCAGCATGTGAAAGATCGTGACACTTAACCTGATCAGGCCGTTGTCGAGGATCATCGATTTGATCACGCTGATGATGCCCTTTTCTTTCGCGACATCCGGAAACAGCTTCGTCATCAGCACACAGGCGGCGCTTCCGATCAGCGGCACGCATATGATCGCGATCTCGTCGAAGCTGAATGAGCGGCCGATGCTGCCCGGTTCAAGATAAAACCTCATGTTTTCAAGAATATGGTGAAACAGCACGGCGCCCGAGCCGGCCGCCAGGCCGATTATTACCGATATCACCACATGGGCGACGTAACGGGACAGGTCGCTTTCAAGTCTGACCGAGCCGGCCTTTTTTTTGATTGTACCGATCAAATTCATTTTTCCGAGATCATTTTTTCGTACTGTCCGGCATCCTCTTTATGTGCGCGATGATCCCGTCGACCTGTCTATCGTCGAGCCCGCCGACATCTTCGTAATTGTCGATAAGAAACATCGAATATCCGTGTATAAGGGACCACACCGCAAGGGCCGTCATGGAAGTATCGGGCTGCTGTCCTTTCCTGCTTCTCCCGTACTCCTCGAGCACGGATTTAAGCCTCTGAAAAGCCCGGTCATAGGCACCGTAAAAATCCGCATGCTTCACCTTGTCCCTGATATACGGCCCGAACATTATTCTGTATTGCTCCCGGTTCTGCCACGCGAACGTGATATATGCGCGGCAGATCGCTGCGAGCTTTTCGTTCGGTCCGTCGGCTGAAGCAGACGTATTTTTTCCCACCGCCGAGGCGAGCTTCTCGAACCCGTCGAGCGCTATGGAAACGAGAAATTCATCCTTGCTGCCGAAATGCCGGTACGGGGCAGTGTGGCTCACGCCGGTCTTCTGTGCTGCGCTGCGGATGGTCAGGGACTCGATACCGGACTCGGCAATGATATCGAGCCCGGCCTTGATAAGGGCGCTTTTCAGGTCGCCATGATGGTAAGATCTTTTCATTTTTTCAGAAATAAAGTTGACACTGTAAACATTAAACGCACAATACGGCTAACAAGAATACCCAGGATAATAATTCTGTAAAGAACTTATAGTCTTTTATGGAATATTATGCCGGATTGCCGGGGAGGGAATATGGAAAAATACCGATACTGCCCCATGTGTTCAAATCCGCTGGCTCCCAGATCCATCGATAACCGGGAACGCCTCGCTTGCTCCGCCGGATGCGGATATGTGCTATGGGACAATCCGGTGCCCGTAGTCGCAGCAATTGTCCAGCGAAACGGAAAAATCGTTCTGGCGCGCAATAAAGCCTGGCCCGAAAAGATGTTCGGGCTCATAACCGGTTTTCTCGAAAAAGGCGAGTCTCCCGAAGACGGGATGCGACGAGAAATCCGCGAGGAGCTCGGGCTCGAAAGCGAAATAACCGGCCTTGTGGGTCTTTACACGTATGAGATGATGAACCAGCTTCTTATCGTGTACCACGCCAGCGCATCAGGGACGATACGGCTCGGCGACGAACTCGCCGAGGTCAAGGAGCTCGAACCCGACAAAGTCAGGCCCTGGCAGTTCGGTACCGGGCCGGCGCTCAGGGACTGGCTTGCCGGTCATACACGGAAATGATTATAATGGAGGCAGGCCGATGATACGGGTAAACCATCACAATGGCGTCATTGCATATAAAATGGGCAGGAGCCTCGGGCCCTATGTGCCGTATATGACCCACGCTTTTCAGATCGGGCGGACACTCATCGACACCGGGACACGCTTCGCCGAAAGGGAATTCCTCGGCGCGCTCGCAGGATCGGTGAAATCGATAATCAACACCCATCATCACGAGGACCACATCGGCAACAACAACGCGATCCAGAAGAAGTTCGGCAGCGAGATAATCGCGCATCCCCTTGCAATGAAATATATCATCGACCCCAAAACAATCCCCCTGAAGCCCTACCAGAAGGCTGTGTGGGGGAGGCCGCTGCCGTCAAAGGCCGCGCCCGCCGGAGATTCAATAAACACCGAAGACTGCCGTTTCCAGGTGATCCACTGCACGGGCCATTGCGATGACCATATATGCCTGTATGAGCCCGATAAAAAATGGCTGTTCTCCGGCGACATGTTCTGTGGAATAAGGAATATTTATCTGCGGAAGGACGAGACCTTCCCCAAGCAGCTCGAATCTCTCCGGAAGCTTGCCGCGCTCGACATCGACGTGATCTTCTGCGCCATGAAAGGCGTGGTTACGGGAAGAAAACATGCGCTTACCGAGAAAATTGATTTCATGGAAAAGCTGAGGGACACGGCGATTGAAATGAACCGGAAAGGGAGAAGCGTCAAAGAAATCACCCGCAGGCTTTTAGGCTTTGAGGACATGATGTGGGCGATCACCATGGGCCACTTCTCGAAGAAAAACCTCATCGAAAGCATCATCGGATCGCCGGTTTGACGGGGCAAGCACCTCGCCGGCTGTTACATCGATGCTGTATTGATGATCAGCCTGACCGAGTTTTCCTCTATTCTGAGCTTCTTGGCGATCTCATCCGAGGACCAGCCTTTCCCTGAAAGCTGTCTGATTGTGTTGATCATGCTTTCGTTGATGTTCTTGATCGCGGCCATGTCGCCCTTGATCTGCTTGGATATGGGATTGTTGTCCACCGCGTGGATGAACTCGGCGAACTGCTTCATCTTGCGGTCGGTTTCGGAGAACATCTCCTGAAGCCTGTTGTCGGCGTCGCTGACTTCCTTGCGGATGGTCTCGATCTTCTGGAACATTGCGTATATCTGGTCGATCCTTTTCTCGATGTGTTCCGAAAGCCCCTCGATCTCGTTGAGCTTGTCCTTGACTTCCTGAATTTCGCTCTCCCTGGTTTTCAGGAACAGCGTGTTTTCCTCAACGTGGTTCAGGTGCTCGGTCATCTTTTCGACCCGCTTGTCAGACCGCTCGAGGGTCTTCTGGAACGACTTGATCCTGCCGTCGATCGACTGGATGAGGATGTCGGCCTTGTTGACCGACTCAAGGTTCTTCGAAATCACATCGTCGTGCTCCTGCATCTCGTGGATCCTGTGCTCGAGGTTGATGTATGTTTCGTTCAGCGCCCCGATCCTGGCGTTCACCGCATCGATCCTTGAAGCCTGGGACTGCATCTCGTCGGCCCGGTTCTGGACGACATCGATAAGTTCGGCAAGGCCCCGCACCTCCCTCTCGATATCGGAGAAGCGGTCCTTCTTGCCCTGGTATTCACGTATTTCACGGTCAAGATGCTTGCGTATCTGCTTGATCTGTTCGATATTGTCGAAAAACTTCTCCACATCCCTGGCCTCCTCCTTGGCCTCCTCGAGAATCTTTTCAAACTGCTTGATCGAGTCGTCAACCTTCTTGATCATCTCGTCGGTGCGGGAGAATATCCTGTTCTGCTCCTCATACTGCTGTATCTCGTTCCTGATCTCAACGAGCCTCTGTTCGAGGGACGAGAAATCTTTTTTCGTACGCTCGGCAAGAGTACCCGCCCTGGATTCGATGTCCGTATATTCAGTCTCCATTTCTTCGATTTTCTGTGACGCGGTCTGGACAAGGCGCTTTTCGAGCTCGTTGAATTTCTCCTCGAAGCCCTCCATCCTCAGCCTCATCTCCTCGGCTTCCTTGCGGGTCGCCTGTACGATCTCGTCCTTTTTCGATATTGCATGGATGTTGAGATTGTCGATCTCGGTGCGAATCTTCTCGACTTCGTTCTGGAACGTGCGGATCAGCCTGTCTTTGGATTCGTTCACGTTGTTCTCGACATTGTGAATCTTCCCATAGACCCTTTCGACGCTCGCGTTGATATCGGCCTTCATCTGTTCGGATTTATCTTTTATATCGGAAAATACCGTGTTCTCGAGGTCGTTCATCGTGGCCCTGAGAATATCAATCTGCGAATTGAGGTTCTGCGCGCCCTCAACTGAGCGGGCGATGTTTTCGACCCTGGCTTTAAGATTGTCCACAATGGCGCTGCCTTCGTCTGAAAGGCGGCTTTCGATTTCCTCGGATATTTCCCTCGACCTTTCCCTGAGGCGGTTGCTGAAATCCTGCAGCATCTCCGAGCCCTGGGCCTTGACGCTCTCAAACTCTTCGGAAACATGGGAAATCTCGGCTG
>JAKLIV010000166.1 GCA_022709405.1 Spirochaetota bacterium | reverse complement strand
AAACTATGCTGATTACACCCGGTATGTTCCCGGACAGTCCCGCGGGCATTACGAAAGCTACTTTCTCAGGGCGAACCATCCCGACCGGCCCCATGCGTTCTGGATTCGCTACACGATTTTTTCTCCTGACGGGAACCCCGGAGGCGCGTTAAGCGAACTGTGGTTTGTTTATTTTGACGGCGAGACGAAAAAGCACGTTGCGGCGAAGAGCGAGCTCCCGGTAAGCGCGGCCCGTTTTTCGGCTCACGGGCTCGATGTCTCGATCGGGGAATCGTTTCTCAGGTCAGGACGCCTGACGGGCTCCATACGGAACGCTTCGGTTGACGTTAAGTGGGACCTCTCATATGACGGCGAAGAAGCGCCGCTGTATGATTTTCCCCGTTCGTATTACGACGGCGGATTCCCAAAGGCCAAGGTGCTCGTGGGGCTTCCTCTTGCCCGGTTTACCGGGATCATAACGATAAACGGACGGAACATGGCCGTCGACCGCTGGATCGGCAGCGAAAACCACAACTGGGGCTCGAAACACACCGATCACTATGCCTGGGGACAGGTCGCCGGATTCGACAACCGGCCCGACAGCTTTCTCGAGCTTGCGACGGCGCGCATAAAAATCGGCCCGGTCTGGACGCCGTTCATGACTCCATTGGTGCTGAGGCACGGAGGCGGGGAATACGCGCTGAACCGTTTCCAGAAGAGCATGCGCAGGGGCAGATTCAGATACTTCGACTGGACCTTCTCCGCTGCGGGTAACGGCGTCATCATTGACGGAAGGATTCGAGCCGGGCGCGATGATTTCGTGTGCCTGCCTTATTATAATCCGCCTGGAGGAGTCAAGTACTGCATCAATTCAAAGATCGCGCGCTGCGATCTCAGGATCAGGCATGAAGACGGAAGAGTCGAAGAACTCATCGCGAAACACCGCGCCGCATTTGAAATCCTCACCGACAGCGGCGACCACGGGTTTGTTCTCGCGGTCTGACATGATAATTATTTATTATTTGTTTTAAGAAGAAAAAAAAAGCCTTGCCAGCAGGGTTTTTTGGTTGTTTAGTTAGTCAACCAGTGTTCCTGGAGCGGCATTTATGCCGGGAATTTTAATTTGAATGCCTTGATGATCGATCAATAATGTTTTCCATATCCCTAAAAGCAGGTGCCCGTATGAAACTATCTTTTTCTTTACTGACCCTTCTTTCGGTGCTGATTCCGGTCTCCTCGTTCGCGCTTGATCCCGTCCGCGTCGATGATTCGTTTTCGAGCCGGGTCATCGGGACGCAGATCGAGTACCTGGAGGACAGGGACAAGAAACTGACCATCGACCAGGCTCCTGCCGCCGATGGCTGGAAACCGTCGAAGGGGGAGTCCCTCAACTTCGGGTTCACCCCATCGGTCTACTGGTTCCGCTTTACCGTCGATTATGCAGGCAGCGACCCGATGAACCTGTTTCTCGATATATCGTATCCGCTTTTAAATTACGTCGATTTCTATATCCCGGAAGGGGAGGGCTACCGGGTGGTGAAGACGGGCAACCATTATCCTTTTTATGAACGGGAAATCGAAGATAAAAACTTCGTGTTCAACCTCAGGCAGGGGCCGGGACTGCACACCTATTACATGCGGGTGGAAACGAAAAGCTCGATAAACTTCGTGCCGACTCTGATGACGCAGAAGGCGTATTTCCATCTGACCCAGACGAAGACCCCGGTGTTCTGGATCTACTACGGCCTCATGATAATTATGCTGATCTATAACTTTTTCATATTTCTGGCCAGCCGCGACAAGAGCTACATCCTCTATGTGGCCTTTATCGCTTCGTACATTCTTTTCCAGATGACACTGAACGGATACTCGTTCCAGTACCTGTGGCCCGAAGCGATATGGTGGGGGAGCAATTGCCTGCCGTTCTTCATGTGCTCATCGGTCGCGACGGCGGCGATTTTCATGCGGGCAATGATGGATTTGCCCGGAAGATTCCCGGGGGTCAACAGAGTGATGACGTTCGGCGTGATTGTCCCGTCCTCGATCTGGGCTGTCTGCAGCCTGATAGCGCCTTATGCCCTTGCGATCAAGGTAGCCACGGCGCTTGTGGGTGTCTTGTCGGTGGTAATTCACGTCTGCGTCTGGTATACGCTGTTCAAGAAATCCCGCGAGGCCATATTCATAACAGTGGGATACTTGGGCCTGGTAGCCGGGATAGTCCTGTATGTGCTGAAGACCTTCGCCATACTGCCCGAGATGTTCATCACCGAATGGGGCGTGCAGATCGGCTCGTCCATGGTCATCGTGTTCCTCTCGCTGGCCCTCGCCGACAAGATAAACGTCATGCGCAAGGACCTCAAGGTGTTTGCATCCGAGCAGGAGGAGATCAAGAAGGAGGCCCAGAACCGCGCCGAAAATCTCGAGGGGATCGTCCGGACCGCGACCGGAATATCGGAAGAGTTCATGAACGTGACCCGGGAGATGCAGGAAATCTCGCGCCGCTTTTCAGACATGTCCATGGAGCAGGCCGCGACCAGCGAGGAAATGTCGTCGACGTTCGAAGAACTGTCGGCTTCCATAGACAATATCTACCACGCCACCATCAACCAGAAGGACGAGGGCGAGAAGTCGAAGCTCCTCGTGATCGAGCTCAACCTCGCGCAGAAGAGCCTCATTGAAGAGAGCCAGAGGGTCGAGGACAGCATCAGGGAAATCCAGCACCAGGCCGGCGTCACCGGCGACAGCCTGAAGAGAATGGACGAGACCATGAGCGTCATCAACTCGGGCGGCAAGGAGATAAAGCAGTTCATCGGGATGATCGACGATATTTCTGACCGTATCAACCTGCTGTCGCTGAATGCGGCGATCGAGGCCGCACGGGCTGGCGAGTACGGAAGGGGCTTCGCGGTGGTGGCGGACGAGATAGGCAAGCTCGCGCAGGCGACGTCGGACAACTCCAAGGAGATAGGAAAGCAGGTCTCCAGGATCATCACCGACATGGATTCGGGCGCAGTAATCGTAACCGGCACCAAGGAATCGACGGACGTGGTGTTCAAAATGGTCGGCGCCATCGGCCGCGGCGTCGACGGCGTCAAGATCATGATGACGAAACAGAACAGCGCACTCGATGGTGTAATACGCCAGGCCGACGTTATCGAGAAGATGTCGAAGGAGATCGTAATATCGACCAACGAGCAGAAAAATTCCATGGAACAGACGATGAAGACCATCGAGCGGATGTCGGAGATGGCCCAGGAGATATCCATCGCAAACACGCGGATAATGGATTTTATCAAGATCATTCAATCAAAGGCCGCGGAATTGAATGCCGTTGTCAAGCAATAGCCGGAGATCCGGGCAGTCGGACGTTGCCCGAAAACCGCCTGATCTGAAGATCACTTGACAGAATGCTCCATATATGGTAATCACCAATCCACTACTTGCGGACGATACAATTTAATGATCGATAAAATCAGATCGCTGATCAGGATTCGGACAATTCCCCCCGATTTCAGGGATGAATTCGACAGGGAGCTGTTCTTTGCGAATTTTATGCGCGTCAGGATTTTCAGCGTTGTAATCCTGGTCTGTTTTTTCGCCCTGGTCGCCGTAACCCTGCAAAGAATTACAAGTACCGACGCATACAATCCATACCTTTATCATATGCTGATCGCCCAGGCCGCGGCCTTGATATTGCTGCTTGTCCTTGCCATTGCCGCGAATATCAGGCCTCCCCAAAACCCGGACATGCCGGCCACGCGGCACAGGATCATGATTTTTTTCTTTCTCTTGACAATCATGATATACAGCGTGTCCATCACCGTCATCTGTCAGCATTTATCCCGCCAGATAACGCCGTATATCATGATGGTTATCGGGATTGCCACGGTCCTGTTCATGCGGGGCGTCTTCTGCTTCATCACGTACGCCCTGGCCCTGGCGGCTTTTATAATCGGCGTCGGTTACGTGCAAAAGGATCCGATAATTCTGACCTCTCATTTTGTCAATGGCACCATGCTGACCGGGCTCTCCGCCATCCTTTCGCGGATCGTTTACTCCGGCTTCAAGACAAATTTCCTGCAAAGAAAGACCGTTGAGAAGCAGAATGACGAAATCCGCGCCATGGCTGAAAAACTTCACCTCTCCGAGGCGGGATACCGTCAGCTTTTCGAAAATTCCCCGCTGGGCGTTTTCAGGACAAGCGCGACGGGTGAAAATCTTGCAGCTAACCGCTCGTTGCTGAAAATGTTCGGATTCGACTCGCTTGATGATCTTAACAAAATCGGCCTGCTCAACCTGTTTGTGAATCCCGCTGACCGGGACCGTCTTTGGGAAAAACTCCGTTCGGGATCCGTGTCGGGATTCGAAACCCTGTTCACGATTTCCGATGGAACGCAGATGCCCGTATCCATCAGCGGCCAGTTGCTGCCTGACGCGTCGGGACGGAAGGATTATATCGAGGGGACCATCGAGGATATTTCCGAGCGCAAGAAGACCGAGCTGGCCCTGCGCAGGAGCGAGGAGCGGTACCGGCTCCTCGCCGAGAACAGCGGCGATGTGATCTTCACCCTGGATACCGGACTCGGTTTCACGTATGTAAGTCCCGCGGTGTTGAAATTGCGCGGCTTTGAGCCCGGCGAGGTCCTGAGGCAGAAGCTCGATGAGACAGTCACGCCCGACTCCTTCAAGACGGCGATGGAGGAGTACGCCCGCATATACCCGGAAATTGAAAAAGGCAACAGCCCCACGTCGCTTATCGAGGTCGAACTGTACCGCAAAGACGGCTCCACCGTGTGGTGTGAAGTCTCCCTGAGGATAATGCGCGACGACCAGGGGGTTCACACCGGCGCCGTCGGGGTCATTCATGATATTTCCGAGCGCAAGAGGGCCGAGCTCAATCTGCAGATGGTGAACATGAAGCTGCGCGCATCCGAAATGGAATATCGCCATCTCTTCGAGAACTCGCCCATCGGGATATTCAGGACCGATTTTCACGGGCATGTCCTCGAACTGAATCCCGCAGGCCTCAGAATGTCAAAGTTCAAAAGCTGCAGTGCTATCAACGATATCGGCGTGGTTAATATTTTTGAATCCCGCGCCGAGAGGGAGCGGCTTATATCGATGGTCCGCAAGGGGGCCGTTTCGGGATTCGAAACATACATGCGGCGCGGCGACGGGCAGGTCATATCGGTGTCGCTCAGCATGTATCTGGAGACCGACGATGCGGACAGGCCCCTGTTTCTTGAAGGAACCATCGAGGACATCACCATGCGCCGACTCGCCGACCGCGCGATCAAGGAGTCGGAGGAGAGGTTTCGTTCGATCTTCGAGGGATCCAGGGACGCCGTCATGATGACGGACCGGGACGGTTTCATCGACTGCAACGGCGCCGCGCTTCGTCTTTACGGCCTGTCTTCCAAGGATCAGTTCATATCGAGAAGGCCGGCGGATTTTTCGCCGCCGACCCAGCCATGCGGGAGGGATTCAGGGGAGCTTTCTCAGGAAAAGATCGAGGACGCGCTGAGGGAGGGAGGCCAGTTTTTCGAATGGATACACACTCGGATGGACGGGACGCAGTTCCCGGCCGAGGTCATGCTCAGCAGGATCGATTACCGCGGGAAGACGATATTGCAGGCCGTGGTGCGCGATATCACCGAGCGCAAGCGCGCGGAGGAGGCGCTGCGTGAATCCCAGCGGCGCCTCGCCGACATCATAAGCTTTCTGCCCATCGCCACACTGGTCATCGACCGGGAAGGCAGGGTCACGGCATGGAACCGCGCCATGGAGGAAATGACCGGCATTCGAAGCGAGGACATCATAGGGAAGGGGAACCATGAATATGCGCTTCCCTTCTACGGAGAGAGGCGGCCCATCCTGATCGATCGCGTGTTCGACAGCGAGGAGGAATTGTCGCATAAGTATCTCCATGTCGGCCGCGAAGGAGGCATTCTGACGGCCGAGGCGTTTATACCGACGCTTGGAGAGAACGGGACCTTCTTGCTCGGGTTTGCAAGCGTCCTGCGCGACGTCCGGGCCAACATCGTAGGGGCGATCGAATCCATGATGGATGTAACGCAGATCAGGAAAGCCGAGGCCGAATTGAAGGAGGCCCGTGATACGGCCGAGGAGGCGAACCGTTCGAAGAGCGTTTTCCTGGCGAACATGTCCCACGAAATCCGCACGCCCATGAACGCCATTCTGGGTTACGCCCAGCTCATGCAGAGGGATATGAGTCTCAACGACGAATTGAAGGAATATCTCGGAATCATCAACCGGAGCGGGGAACACCTGCTTTCGCTTATAAACGACATTCTCGAGATGTCGAAGATCGAAGCGGGTCGTTCGTTTTTTGTCCAGAAGACATTCGATCTTCACGGGCTTCTGAACGACCTTGAAGTCATGTTCAGGCTGCAGACCGACGCCAGGGGACTGACTCTCCTGATGGAAAAGGTGGGCGATGTTCCGCGATGGATCATCAGCGACGAAGGGAAGCTCAAGCAGGTTCTGATAAACCTGATTGGAAATGCCGTAAAATTCACCAGGGAGGGCGGCGTCGCCCTGCGTGTCTGCGCACAGCGTGAGAACGGGGGAGCCATGCAGCTGCTGTTTGAAGTTGAGGATAGCGGTCCGGGCATTGCGGAGGATGAAATTGACCGGGTGTTTCGCGCTTTTGAACAGACAAAAACCGGCATCAATATCGGCGGAACCGGCCTGGGACTGGCTTTAAGCCGCGGTTTCGTGCAAATAATGGGCGGAGAATTGACCCTCAGGAGCACGATCGGCAAGGGGTGCGTTTTCAGGTTCAACATACATGCCGAGGACGGAAAAGAGGAGCATGCGGAGCGCGGAAAAACCAAAAAAAAGGTGCTCGGGCTGAAACCCGGACAGGAAGAAATCCGCATTCTTATTGCCGATGACCAGGACACCAACCGGCGCCTTTTATCCCGCATGCTTGCGAATGTCGGATTTCAAACCAGGGAAGCTGTTGACGGCTCCAGGGCCATCGAGGCATTTCATGAATGGGCGCCGCATGTCATACTGATGGACATGACGATGCCGGTAATGGACGGATATGAGGCCACGCGAAGAATCAAGGCCATGCCTGAAGGAAAGATGACTGCCGTGGTAGCGGTGACCGCCAGCGCTTTCGAGGAACACAGACGGGTCATGATCGCCGCGGGGATCGATGGATACCTTTCTAAACCGTTTAAAGAAGACGAGCTGTTTGCCGTGATCGGGGACTTGGCGCATGTCGGGTATATTTATGAAGATGAGACCGATCCGGGGTCGTCACCGCAAAAAACGATAAGCACGGACGGCATTCGCGAGGTCGTGGGCAGGCTTTCTTCGGAGTTTGTCCGCCGCATGTATGACGCGACAAAGCGCGCCGATATGGACCTGCTTGATGATATGCTTGATGAGGTTTCGAATATCAGCCGGCCCGCTTCTGACGCGATAAGGGGCATGGCCGCGCGATACGAATACGAGGATCTGCTTAAACTATTTTCATGAGGGGAAGGACCAATGATGAACGGTAATGACAGAATGGCAAAACAGGCGAATATCCTGGTCGTGGACGATACTCCCGCAAACCTGACTCTTCTCTCGGGGATGCTGAAAGACAAGGGCTACCGGGTGAGGCCGGTACCGGCCGGGAAACTGGCGCTGGGGGCGGTCGAGGTGGAGCCCCCGGATCTGATCCTTCTCGACATCACGATGCCCGAGATGGACGGATTCGAGGTGTGCCGGAGGCTCAAGGATGACGTACGATTCAGGGATATACCCGTGATCTTCATCAGCGCCCTGACGGAGACTCTCGACAAGGTGAAGGCATTCGGGGTCGGCGGGGTCGATTACATCACGAAACCGTTCCAGTTTGAAGAGGTCGAGGCGCGTGTCGAAACGCACCTGAAGCTCCATCGCTACCAGATGTACCTCGAGGACCTGGTTCATGAAAAGGTACGGGAAATAAGCGAGTCCCAGATGTCGACTATATTCGCCCTGTCGAAGCTCGCCGAATCCCGCGACAGGGAAACCGGCAGGCACCTGGAGCGTGTTCAGCGGTATTGCACCATTCTGGCAGAGGGCCTGAGAAAACAGCCGCGGGATAAAAGCGTCATAGACGACGCGTTTATCCGCAACCTGATCAACGCCAGCCCCCTTCATGACATAGGAAAGGTGGCCATCGAGGACCGGATACTCCTCAAGCCGGGGAAGCTGACCGAGGATGAGTTCGAGATAATGAAGACCCATTCTTCGATCGGAGCCGCCACCATCGAGGCCGTGCACGAGCAGTATCCGAGAAACTCATTTATAAGCATGGGGATATCAATGGCAAGGAGCCATCATGAGTGGTGGAACGGTTCGGGCTATCCACAGAGCCTGACCGGGGAAAACATCCCGCTGCCGGCGCGGATCATGGCCGTCGCCGACGTGTACGACGCCCTTCGCTCGACGCGCTGCTACAAGGGGCCGTACTCCCGCAACGAGAGCCGTGAAATAATCGAAAAGGGCGGCGGCAAGCAGTTCGATCCGCTGCTGGTGAATGTTTTTCTGTCGACCGAAGACGAGTTCGACCGTACAGGCAGGGAGATGGGCTGCAATTGAGCAGTCCATACCATGGAGCTCATCCGTCTTCGGACAGGTACTTCAGGACAAGCGAGCAGAGGGAGGTGTCCCCGGGATATCTCTCATACCGGTAGTGGAGTTCGTCCAGCATCTCGTTCGCCTCGTCGTCGAGGTCCAGTATGTATGTCGAAGCGTCCGATTCGTTGATCATTTCCGGCGGACACACTGACGGGTCTCCCAGATTGATGTAGGCCCTGCACGTCAACGGCCTTATGGCGTAGATGAGGCACAGGTTTTTTTCGTCGAGGAAGGGGCACCTGTTTTTCAACTGGTAATAGCTGCTCAAAAGGATATCGGCGGCATCTGTTTCGGCCGTAATAGACCTGTACTCTTCAAGCTGCAGCTTTTGAGACACGATGGGCCTCAGGTTTTCCAGCGCATACACCGCCTTTTCACAGGATTTTTCTATCAGCGCCCTCGTCCTGACGGGCAGACGCTTTACATGCCGGGCGATGATTTCGGCCTCGAACGAGTAAACGTCTTCCGCATAGTGGCAGCAGCATATCCAGCAGCCGGGCCCGCATGAGAGGATTTCTCCTGAGGCCTCAACGCAAATGCGCTGGTAATCGGCGTACAATGCCATGGCCTGCGAATACAATTTTCGGAATTCATCGTTTGTGCAGTCCGGATACCCGGCATCGCGTATCTGGCGGAGAATCGTCGTAATCGAGTCGTGAATTTTTTTCGCTTCGGGAGGGATTGAAAGCAGCGGTCTTGTCCCTGAATCCATGTATTTTTCGCTCATTTTATCGTCGCTCGAATATTCGAAATAACCCGTCTTATAAATGGGGTGCAGGGGCGGAGCCCCTGCCGGCCTTCCCGCTTTCTTTGATCAG
>JAKLIV010000165.1 GCA_022709405.1 Spirochaetota bacterium | reverse complement strand
CTGTCGTATCGCATAAAAAATCCCGGAAAGCAGAGCGCGTCATTGCAGGCAGGGACGGTTATTTTCTCGCCCGGGGACATGCTGGGACCGAGCGTCAATTTCAGCAACCGTTACAACGAGATCGCCGGTATCTACTCCCTTGACGACGATTTTGAAACGGCCCGAAAGGGCGGCGGCTTTTTTTCAAAGCCCGAGAGCCTTAAAAAGGAAGAGGGAAAAATTTCCTGGTCCGGCCTGTCGAGCAGGTACTTTCTCCTTATAATGATCCCGCAGGGATTCACCGGCACCGGGGTCATCACCGACAACCGCGAACAGACGGGGTTCAGGACCGGCATGTACGCGAAAATAAACGAATTCAAGGCCGGCGAAACCGTGGAAAAAAGCTTCAATGTGTATCTCGGCGAAAGGGATAAGGAAAAACTCGGCGCGGTAGATCCCTCGATCGTGGACGCTGCGGATGTCAGCAAGTGGATCGAACCCATCCGTGTGTTTGTCCTCTGGTGCCTCCTCGGGATAAACAAGTTCATCGGCAATCTCGGATGGTCCCTGGTCATCTTCTCGATCATCACCAAGATCGCGTTCATGCCCCTGACCATCAAATCGACCGAATCGATGAAAAGAATGCAGATGCTCACCCCGAAGCTGAACGAGCTGAAGGTCAAGTACAAAGACAAACCCGAGATGCTTCAAAAAGAAATGATGAAGCTTTACAAGGAAAACAAGGTTAATCCCATGGGGGGATGCCTCCCCATCCTTCTTCAGATGCCGTTCTTCTTCGCTCTTTACAGCGCGCTGGTCAATTCCCTCGATCTGTGGCAGGCGCCCTTCATTTTCTGGATCAAGGACCTCTCGATGCCCGACACTGTATTGAGCGTTTCCGGCTTTGATCTGAATATCCTGCCGCTGGTAATGACCGGGACCACCTTTCTCCAGCAGAAGCTGACGACCGTGGACACCGGGCAGCAGCAGAAAATCATGATGATGCTGATGCCTTTCATTTTCATATTCATATTCTGGAACATGCCTTCGGGACTCGTGCTCTACTGGTCTTTGCAGAACATATTCCAGATCGCGCACCAGCTCATAATCAACAAATTCGGCAAGAAGGACTGACAACCAATACTCTCAAAGGAGATTACATATGAAAGTTATAGAAATCGAAGGAAAAACTCCGGATGAAGCGACAAAAAAAGGAATGGCCGAGCTCGGCATCGACGATCCTGAAAAAATCAACGTTGAAATCATCGATCAGGGGAAAAGCGGTATTTTCGGATTCGGCGTTTCGAAGCCCGCAAAGATAAGGATATACTATAATGACCAGGTGGAGGACGTGGGCAACAAGGCAAAGGAAGTCCTTCTCGCCATACTCGAAAGAATGAACCTGGAAGGCGGAGTCAAAGACCTGAAAGAGGGGGAGAACAAGGTGTACATCGAACTCGAGAGCGAAAAAAGCTCGGGCCTGATCATCGGACGCAAGGGCAAAACCCTCGAATCACTGCAGTTCATCGTCAACCTGATCGTGAACCACGCAACCGGCACAGAGAAAAAAATCATCCTCGACATAGAATCGTACAGGGCGAACCGCGAAAAGGCCCTCAGAAAAATGTCGCGCGAAATCGCGCACAAGGTCATCAAGTCCGGAAGGCCATGGACTCTCGAGCCGATGAATCCGTTCGAGCGCAGGCTCATTCACATGTCGCTGCAAAACGACAAACGGGTCACCACGAAAAGCGAGGGCCAGGGAATCTACCGCAAGGTGACGATATCCCCGTCGTCTGGCAGCTAAGCGCGCGGGCGGCACAATGGCACCCGACCGGTCCCTGGATGAAACTTTCTGCGCGCCCGCGACTGCGCCGGTCAATTCATCGATCGCGATAATCCGCGTCAACGGGCCCCGCAGCCTCGAATCGGTCGGCTCAATTTTCTCGAAGCCCGAAAAAATCCGGCCCGGCGAGGCCTGCCGCGGAAGGATATCCTTCGAAGGGCGGGATGTCGACGATGTCGTCATCCTGTATTTCAAGGATCCGCGCAGTTATACCGGCGACGATCTCGTCGAAATATACTGCCATGGCAACCAGTTCATCGTCCACCGCATCATAACTCTTCTGGGCCAGCGCGGCGTCAGGCTCGCGGAGCCGGGCGAATTCACCAGGCGCGCCTTCCTCAACGGGAAGATGGACCTCACCGAGGCCGAGGCCATCAATCACATCATATGCGCAAGGAGCGAATGGGAGATCGAAACAGCGCTCAAGCAGATGCACGGATCGCTGAGGGACGTGATCGCCGGCATCAGGAATTCGGCGATAACCCTGAAGGCCGATATCGAAGCAGGTATTGATTTTATCGAGGAGAACATCGAGTTCGTCACCAAAAACGAGGCGCTCTCAAGGGCCCGCGCTCTCCGGGAATCTCTTGCCGATCTGCTGCTGCGATGCAGGACCGGCCAGCGGCTGTCGCGAGGGATCGATATCGCCATCGCCGGCAAACCCAACGTCGGCAAATCCAGCATCCTGAATCTCATACTCAACCAGGAAAGGGCAATCGTGTCCGACATCCCCGGTACGACCAGGGACATGATCCGCGAGAGCGTCCAGATAAGGGGGATTCACCTGAACCTGATCGATACTGCCGGCATAGGGGTTCCCGGCGATGAAATCGAGCGCATCGGCATCGAGCTCAGCGGGAAAAAAATCGAAGAAGCGTCGCTGATACTCTGCGTCCTCGACGCGGTGACCGGCATAACCGGCGAAGACCGCAATATCCTCGAAAAAGTCAAAAACAAGCGGGTTCTGTACCTGATCAACAAGGCCGATGTCACGAGAGACACGCTGCCCGGCATCAATGCCGAACTGCCCGTCGAAGGGATTCCCTTTTCGGCCAGGACCGGCGAGGGCCTCGCAATCCTGGAAGAGCGCATATCCGGCATATTGAGCGCGGAATTCGTCGATGTCGACAATGCGTTCATCGCCGACATCCGCATAACCACGCTCATCGAAAAAGCGCTGTCATGCTGCTCTTCTGTCGAGGAACTCATCGCCTCTGACAGCCCGCTTGAAATCATCGCATTCGAGATGCAGTCGCTGCTCGACGCACTGTCGGACATGACCGGAGAGATAACCCCTGACGACGTTCTCGGCTCCATTTTTTCCAGGTTCTGCATCGGAAAATGATTCCCGTCCATATGCGCCGCATTGAAAAAAAATTTCATCGTGGATTTATTTCATGAATTTCATTATAATATTATTGACATCTGTTAAATTTTTCCTCTAATTATTGGGATAATTTTAACTGTCCACATTAAAAAAAGCGCAAAGCCGTTTGCTCACGTTATCCAGATGGAAAAGAATGACAAGATTGACAAAACCAAAGAGAATATCGGGATATCCGAGCTCGATGAAGGCACCAGAAAAAGGCTGTTCGACCGGTTCGTCAATGCCGGGGGAGAAGTCATTACCGAGCGCCAGAGAAGAAGATCGCTCATAATCGACCGAGACGGCCAGCGCAAAATGCAGAGCCGGCTCGACGGCCATAAAAACAGCCAGGCCAATTACCGCAATAAAAGAAAGCCCCAGGAAAGTCAGTCATCGGGCATGCCGAACAGGAAAAGGCAGTCCCTTTCGTTCGGCGAATTCATCCAGAACGTCAAGCTGCGTTTCAAGCTGAGGATCCTTCGAATCAGCCGGTACCAGGGACTGTATTTCAACATCAAATTTCTTGAAAGGTTCAACAACATCTACAAGCCTGCGCTCATGGAGCTCCAGGTCATATACCTCAATCTCTTCAAGAAAGACCCGAAAACCGGCAACAGGATCATCGCCAGACTGGACAACATCCGGCCGCTATATTATGAGCTCATCGAGGCGATAGGCGGCATGTACGACAAGATGTCGACAGACCAGATCGTCGATCATTACCGCAATTTTCCCGATGTCCCCAAAAAAGTCTTTGAACTCAAAGAGCCGATACTCGATCTCTTTAAAAAGATATACCTGCTCAGGGCATACGAGAACATTTCCCTCGAAGCCATGAGCAATGCGGTTGATTTTTTCATCAAGATCAGGGACAAGAGCGACGGCATCGATTCGTCGACCAGGAAAAAAATCCGCAGCGATCTTTTCATCATCTATCACAAGCTCTATCCCAGGCTCCACTGGCTTTTCTGCTACTATTACGGCATATATCTTCCGTACGAGTCGGATGAAATTGAGGATTATCTGTACATCGACGAGAGCGAGCGATTCGGCAAGCGCATACTCACCGCGAACGATATCGGCCAGTTTCAGGGGATTGCGGTGCCCGGTGCGAATCCTGATGAAACCGATGTGGAAGAGAGTCCCGCAGCCGAGAAATCCGGCAGGGCAAACGAATTGCCCGACCACATACACCGGGGTCTTGAACTCATGTACAAGCTCGACCTGAAAAAGCTCAGGGAAAAATACGACAACGAGGATATGTTTTCCCGCGTTTCTGAAGGCGACAAGATACTGACCACCTACCTTCTGTTCAGCGAATTCGACCATGAATATTCATTCATCCTGACGACCAACAAGATCCAGTTCAATCCCGACTTCATAAGGCGCGGCGAATACAATTACAAGACAAAGCTCAACGACCTCTATGACGAGATGAGAAAACCCCATGAGGCCCTTAAAAACTACGCACACGAACTCGCCCATTACGAAAAGGCCAGAAGCGAGCGGCCCGTGGGCAACACCCAGTATATCGAATACACCAAAAGGCTCGAGTCCATCAACAAGAAGAAAAACCTGGCGGGAAAAATCGCCCGCATGAACGTCAAGCTTTACATGGACAAGGTGTCCGAAGAGATGAAGATCCTGATAGAAGACATGACCGAGGCCCAGAAGCTGATATCGAATCCGCAGGATGTGCTCGATTTCAACAGCGCCATTGAAGGCGAAAGAAAAATAAACGGATTGAAAATCTACGAAGCGATCACGATGGCGTACAACTTTTCATCGGCCCTTTCGTACCGCCTGCAGGAGGGCGGAGAGCTTTCGGGCCAGGCCGACAGCGGGCCCGAAGAAACGAATCAGCCCGCCGAAGCCGCAGGTAAAGACGGCGAGAAACAGCCCGGCAAGCAAGCCGGGAAAGACGGAAAGTCTATTCTTGACGAGCTTGACGACATGCTGTAGTCCTGCGGCTGCTCATCTCTGCAAGCCTGCGCGAAAGAATATCATCCCTGCTGCAATGTAAACCCGGATCACGATACGGGGTGGCCTTGACGGCCGTTCCCGCCCCATCCGCATATTCTTCATTGATTGAATCCGTCATTGGCCCGTTGCATGCGATAGTGCCCTCTTTCTTTCTTCCGAAAGACGGCCCCCTTGCTACGGAGAAACCGGCAGCGACGAGCGCGGCCCGAACCTGAGCCGCGCTTGAATACGTGGTGAGCCTTGCGCCGCTCTTCAATTTCGGCAGCAGTTCCCGGAAAAAATCGACGGTCCACAGCTCCGGATTCATGCCCGGCGAAAAAGGATCGTGAAACACGGCGTCGAATTGACCGCCGGGAAGTCTTCTCACGGAATCCCTCGCGTCCATAAACATGAAATCCAGCGAAAATCTCCCCTCGCGAAGAAATCCGCTCTCATAGGCCCGTTTGATAATGTCATGCCAGCGGTCCTTCTCGTCCCCGAAGGAGACGCCCCGCACGTAAGGGGCGTACCCGCGGTCCCTTTCAAGCGAAACGACCCGGATATTTTTCTCCGGGCACCGGACCTCGGACTCGAACAAAAGAGCGAGCACGTTGTAACCCAGTCCGAACCCGATATCGAGCACGCTGAGGTGTTCGGCCGCCGAATCGAGGACCCCGGACGGCAGGACGTGCATATTCACCGCTTCGCCGTACGCGCCTGAATCGGAATGCATGGTCTGCCCGTATTCCCTGCAAAACAGGGTGTCGGTACTGTCGCCGGTACGGACCACGGAACATTGACGGGAGGTCATTTTTCGGGCCTCTTCAGTGTAAAATCGACAAAGGCCTCGCACATGGAATCGTCGCACTTTTTATACACGACCCTGCCCGAAGTATAATCCATGTCCGGCCTGTCGGCTTCGACCGCAATCCCATACGAGGCCGCGACCCCGGCCTGCGCCGAAAGCCCGGCGGCCCTTTCAGCAGCGAGGCGGATATACACGGCGTCATCTGCGCTTTCAATTTCGGAATTCGCGTCATCCTGCCCGAGCGGGGCATCGTCCGCCCTGACCTGGACATATATCCTCGCTTTTGTGTCCGCCCAGCCTTCCCACCTTTCCATGAGCGAGAAACCGTGGGAGCACGAGAGCGACGCAGCCAGATAAACAAAGATGGGAAAGCACGCCCTCTTTTTCATATAACGGCCCCGACATAAAAATAGTGAATTCCTATTGACAAATTATTATTCATGCCTATACTAATCAGGATGAGCGATATCCCGTTTACCGGGATCCGGCGGGACCTGCCGCGCCAGGTTCATTAAGACCGACCCGTAAACAATTTGTCAATTGTTTCAAAATAATCATATATCCAGCCTTGCCTTTATTTATCAAAACGATCTGTTGGGATTAAAACCGGAGCGGTTGCAATGAAAAAATTAAAAGTACAGTCGCACGCAATAAAAAAGCCCTATAAAATAAAAAAAATGGGCACTTCCGGCCTGCGTGAAACCCAGCATGTTTACAACCAGCCAATGTTCCTGGAACAGTTTATCCAGGGAATCGCCCTTTTCTTCAAAGAACTCACCGATGACCGGGAGATAGCCGAAAAGAACAAGACCATTATTGTCGCGGGCGACCCCAGGGAAGGCAACAGGGAAAGGATACGCAGAATCGCTTCCATTCTCGGCGCCAACGGCTTCGACATACTGATCGCGAAGGACGGCATCGCCAGCACGCCTGCGATGTCGCACGCCATACGCCAGCTCAATGTCGCCGGCGGGATCATACTTACCGCGAGCCACAACCCGTTCACCGATGTCGGGATAAAGGTCAACATGAGCGACGGCGCGCCGGCCAACGACCGGGACATACAGAGGATCAACGAGCTCCAGAACAAGGTCAAAAGCGTCCACCTCATCGATTACGACCGCTTCGCTGAAATGGAAAAAATCACAGAGATCGACATCGTGGCCATTTATGCCGACCTGCTTGACAAAATATTCGACTTCGACGAGATGAAAAACGCGATCGAAAAAAACGGCATACGCGGGGCCTTCGACTGTATGTACGGCGCAGCCGGGCCTTTTGCCGAGGAGATATTCATCAACCGTCTCAACATGGACGCCGACCTTCTGAGGAGCGAGCCCAGGGAAGACCTCGGCGGATATGACAAAAAAGGAAATCCGCTTCACCCGGAGCCCGATTTCGATTACATCGGCCTGCTGAAGGAGCACAACAGTTCAGGGGAATATGACATCGTATCCGCGTGGGATTCCGACGTGGACAGAAGACTGGACGGCGGCAAGGATTTCTTCATCGAATCGGCGGACGAATTCGCCCTTTTCGCCAAATACAGCCACCTGATAAATATCTCCGCCCTGTACCGGGAAAAGATTTTCTTCTGCCGTTCAACCGTAACTGCTGCGACCATCGACCTGATGCTTCCTTTTCTTCAGGAAAAATATCCTTCAAAAAGCATACAGATCATCGAAACGCCGACCGGCTTCAAATGGATAGCGGAACTCGGCAACTGGGGCGTCGAGGAGAGCAACGGGGTCGGCAACCCGTACCTCAGGGAAAAGGACGGGATTTTCTCGACATGTTTTCTGCTCAAGATCATGCTTGAAACCGGCAAGACGCCGCGCCAGCTCATGGAAGAAATATGGGCCCAGTTCGGCAGGGTGTACTTCACCCGGGGCGAGGTTTCAGGCGCCAGGGCCACCGAGGCCCGGCAGCTGACGAAAATCCTCGACAACGCCGGAAAACTCGTGGGAAAAAAATTCGGCGGGCTTGTTCTCGAATCCGCCGGGTCATGGGACTATATCCATCCAGAAACCGGCTCGATAGCTTCCAAAAAGGCGGCGTGGGTCCTGAAATTCAGCCAGGGAAACACGATAAAGGCGCGCTTTTCAGGCACCGGCTCCGGCGGATACATGCTCAGGGTCTATTGCTCGAAATACGATAAAAAATTCAATCTGCCCAAATCTGAAATAACGAAGCAGATGAAGAGCGCGTTCGACGACTTCCTGAAAAAATCCGGCTTCCCGGGCAAGAGCAGGCAGTACACCGATAAAAACCAGCCGGACGCATACAAGAAGAAGAAGAAATGAGCCATGGCGCGGCAGTTGATTCTTACAGGGCATGTCCAGGGCGTTTTTTGCCGAAACTACTGCAGCCAGTACGCGAGGATGCTCGGCATAAAAGGCTCTGCGTCGAACCTCGGCGACGGTTCGGTCAGGGTGATTATCGACACCGACGACGAGTCCCTTCTGAGGCAATACACCTCCGCCCTTCTGCAGAACCCTTCAAACATCAGGTTTTACGGGAAAATCACGGACATTTCGGTGAAGCCCTACTCCGGTACTGTCGGCGGCGATTATAATTTCTGAACTCACCTTACCGCAAACGGCCGCGGCATTTTCATCCTCGCGCCGGTGATCCTGTTGAAGCGCGATTTGAGTCCCCTGCTGTCAAGCTGCAGAAAATTGTAAAATGGCGTCTGCCTGACATATTCGCAAAAGTCGAGGATCTCGTTTCTGAAATGCGAATCGAAGCGGTCGCGCGAATGTCCATGAGCTGATTTAACCGCGGCCATCCTCCTGATGTCGCCGTTGAAATCACCGCTGATGTGGAACATCTCGTGAAAGATGACCCTGATCTTTTCCTCGGGCGGGAGATCGAAAAAGCGCGGCATGTAAAAATATATGATGTAGAGCTGAGGGACTCCGTTCATGACGATGTCGGGCATACGGAAGATCTTTCCGCGATGGCGCACGACCGGGGACCCGTCCTTGAATTTCAGGGGAACGAGCTTGCCGTAGATTCCGCCGCGGCCTCCCCTGTTCGACGAAATACATACCTGCACCCTGTTGAGGTCGATGTGGCCGAAAGAGGGATACCGCCTCACCGCTTCATGTATCATGAGCGCCAGCGTGTCTGAAAGATTTATCGAAGGGATTTTATCCATCAGTCGGCGTTCGAAATCATTTCCTCTGCGTGTTTCACGGAAAGTTCGGTCACCTTTTCGCCGGCCAGCATTCTCGCCACTTCATGCACTTTTTCCTTGGCCGACAGGTTCCTTACCACCGTGGTGTACCTGTCGCCGGTTTTGCCCTTCTGCACCGAAAAATGGCTGTCAGACATGGCCGCGATCTGGGGAAGATGCGTGATCACCAGCACCTGCCTGTCGCGCGCGAGGGTCTTCAGCTTTCTGCCGACTATTTCGGCCGTTTTCCCGCTGATTCCGGCATCGACCTCGTCGAAGATCAGGCTGTCGACGATGTCCGCCGACAAAATGACGTTCTTGAGAGCGAGCATGATGCG
>JAKLIV010000164.1 GCA_022709405.1 Spirochaetota bacterium | reverse complement strand
ACGCGCAGCACCGGGAGCGCTTCCAGCAATGGCTGAATTTCCTCTGGCGTGAAAAAGACCTGAAAATCGACCAGATGCTCGGCAGGAGCCGCGATGAATTCGAACTGAAGACCGCCGGCGCGCATGGCGAAAAGGGAATGGATCTGCGCGACCTGAACTGAGATGGACCTTATCAAGCTCCTCGAGTGTTCTCTTCTGCTCCTGGCCCTGATTAACCCGTTCAGCAAGATGTATCTTCTGTCAACGCTGGCGGTCGATGCAGCCGGGAGCAGGTTCACGAACACTGCAATCAAATCATCGATCATCGCGGGAGCGATGCTTCTCATATTCCTCGCAGCCGGGCATTATCTGCTGGTCCAGACGCTGCACGTCCAGGCATACACCTTCAAGATCGCCGGCGGCGCAGCGCTGTTCCTGCGGGGCGTCGAAGCCCTGATAAAAGGGGCTCATTTCGAAACCAGGCACAGGGACAGGCTCGAACGGCTTTCAGCGGCTAACCTGGCCTATCCCCTGATAGCCGGCCCGGCGGCCATAACCGCAACGGTATCGTTTTCGCCGGAATACGGCCTCGCGCTTACCGCGCTCGCGCTGGCAGCGGCCGTTTTCGCAAACCTCGCATTCATACTCGGTTTCAGGGAAATCAGCGGCATTCTTGCAAGACGCAACATCATGGGCGCGCTGATCCGGGTCACCGGATCCACCGTGGCGATAATAGGGGTCCTGTCGATCCTTGACGGCATCGAGAAATATCTGGGGGGGATATGAGCGGCCTGTTCATCAACACCTTCATCAAGTTTTTCTTCCTGCTCACCCCGTTTTTCCTGCTGACGACCTTCCTGTCGATGACCAGGGGGATGGACGTCACGCAGAAAAAAAAGATCGCAGTAAAGGTCACGCTGTCGATGATCGTGATCTGCATCATCCTGTTTCATATCGGCAACCAGATATTCGCCGTTTTCGGCATCACGCTCGACTCGTTCCGAATCGGAACCGGCATCCTGCTCATTTTATCGGCGATCACGCTGGTGCAGGGGCCCAGGGGGATGCAGGCCCCGGCCGAGGGAGAGGACATTTCGGTGGTGCCGCTCGCGATACCGGTGGCGGTCGGGCCGGCCACGATTGGAGCGCTGCTGGTCATGGGCGGCGAGCTCTCCGGCATCAATGAAAAGGCGGTGGGGCTTTCGGCCATCGTCACGGCGCTGCTCTGTGTGGGGCTCATTTTGTTCCTGAGCGGGCTGATCGAAAGGATCGTCAAAGTCAGGGGGCTCACGATTCTCAGCAAGATCACCGGCCTCATCCTCGCGGCGCTCGCGGCCCAGATGATCATGACCGGCATTGCCGGCTTTTTGGGGTAAGCCCGTTTTTTTTGAGAAATTCAGGGTGCACCCCGGCTGGCCGAAACTGCGCAGAAGATTTCAGATGCAGTATTCTCCGGGACAGCCGCTCCCGTTTCTTTTAACAAGATCCTGAAGCGTAATCCCCTCTAAATAATCAGAGATGACCCGGTCGAATTCGCACCACAACTTCCGCGTTGGACATGCCTTCGACCTGCCGCAGACCGATGTGTTCCTGACGCATTCAACAGGCGCGATGTCCCCTTCGAGAATCTCGACGATTTCCCTGAGCGTGATTCTGGAGGGGTCCCGGGCGAGCATGTATCCGCCGTGTGCGCCCCTGGCCGAATTAACGAGCCGCGCCCCTTTCAGGGGGATGATTAGCTTTGAGAGATATTTCTCTGAAATCCCCTGACGCTCTGCGATATGCCTGAGCATGACCGGGCCGCAGCCGTAACTGGACGCGAGCTCATACATCATCCGCACCCCGTATCTGCTTCTGGTCGAGAGCTTCATCGGCAGCCTCCGGATACATGCATTGCGTTGCCGGCCATGGCGTCGGTACCTCGCCCCCGGGCGCCGGACATCGCGAGCGCGGTGTCGAGCATGCGCACCGAATACGCCCATTCGTTGTCGAACCAGGCCAGAAGCTTGACCATCCGGCCGCCGCATACGGCGACTGTCGGCCTGTCGATCACGCAGGAGCGTGCGTCGCTCCCGAAATCTGACGAGACCAGGGGCTCGTGGCACACGCCGAGAACTCCCCCGAGATACCCGCCCGCGGCTGCGTCAAGCGCCTCGATGACCGCGTCCCTCGTCGCGTCGCGCTCGGTCGCCACGGTTATATCCATGGCCGACACCCCGTAGACCGGCACCCTGAGGGCCCGGGCCGCGAACCTGCCTTTCATGGAAGGCATGATCCTCGCGATGCCCGAGGCGAGCTTCGTCTCAACCGGCACGATCGATTTCGCGCCGGCCCGAATCCGCCGCAGGCCACCGCTCCCGCACGCGTCGAGCAGCGGCTGATCGTTCATCACCGTATGCATCACCGTCACCGAACCCTTCGATATACCGAAAGATCGATGCATGACGTCGAGGGCGGGGATCAGGCAGTTCGTGGTGCACGAAGCGTTGGATACGATGCGATGATCGCCGCGAATCTCATGGTGGTTGACTCCGTAAACCACGGTTATATCCACGTCGGCCGGGCCGGGATACGAGAGCAGCGCCTTGTCCGCGCCGGCCGCAAGGTGCAATGCGGCGTCTCCCCTTGTCGCGGCCGCGCCGGTGCAGTCCATCACGAGGTCGACGCCGAGCGATTTCCACGGAAGGTCGCCGGGCGAAGGCACGGCAAGCAGGGGGATTACGTCTTCACCGACCGCGAGGCTTTCGCCGCGGAGACTTACCGGCGCAGGGAAAGGCCCGTATATCGAATCGTGTTTCGTCAGGTGCGCCCTCGATAGATTGTCGGTCACGTCGTTGATCGCGACGATCTCGAACGATTCCCTGCGGCCCGTGGCGTAAAGGGCGCGCAGGACGCTGCGGCCGATGCGGCCGTAACCGTTGATGGCTATTCTGAGCTTCATTGCGGGACCGGTCCTTTCACATCGAGCATGCCGCGCGGTCGATGTCGTCTATCAGGTCGTCAGGGTCTTCGAGCCCGACCGAAAGCCGCAGCAGGCGCCAGTTTATGCCGAGCTTCTCCCGCTCGGGTTCGGGGATCGCCGCGTGGGACATTTTCGCCGGGTACGAAAGGATCGACTCAACGCCGCCGAGAGACACGGCGACGGTGCATGTTCTCACGTTTTTCATTATGGCGGCGGCCCTCTCTTTCGAATCCGCGACGAAGGACACGACCGCGCCGTAGCCCGAGGCCTGCCGCGTTATGATGTCGTGTCCCGGGTGCGAGGGTAGCCCGGGATAGAAGACCTGGTTCACCCAGTCCCGGCCCGACAGCCAGTGCGCGATTTTCATCGCGCCCTCGGCCTGCGCCTTCATGCGGACGCCCAGTGTCTTGATGCCGCGCAGGAGCAGCCAGGAATTTTCGGGCGAAAGCATGGACCCGGTCGTCGACTGCACGAAGCCGACCTCCCTGCCCAGGTTTCGGTCGCGCGCCACGACGGCCCCCGCTATGAGGTCGCTGTGTCCGCCGAGGAACTTGCTTGCGCTGTGGATGGAAAGGTCGATGCCGTATTCGAGCGGCCTGAAAAAATACGGAGAGAGAAAGGTATTGTCGACCATGGAGACCAGGCCGCGCCTTTTGGCCAGCGCCGCCATGGACTCGAAGTCGATTATCTTCAGAACCGGGTTCGACGGGCTTTCGAGGAAAAGCGCCCTTGTCTCGGGCCTGATGGCGTCCTCGGTCGCGGCGATGTCGGAGGTGTCGGCGAAAGTATGGGATACGCCGAACCGGCCGAGAAACTGGGTAAAAAGCCGGTACGAGCCGCCGTAAATGTCTTTCGTCGCGACCACGTGGTCACCGGCCTTCAGGACCGCGGTCAGGGCCGCGGTCACCGCGGCCATACCCGAGGCGAAGGCGTATCCGCATTCCCCGCCTTCGAGCACTGCAAGCGTTTCCTCGAGCGCCCTGCGGGTTGGATTGCCCGCCCTGGAATAATAGTAGTCCTGGCCGCCGTCAACGTCGGCCTGCCGGTATGTCGACGCAGGATATACCGGTATGCTGAGCGCCCCGGTGAAAGCGTCGTGGTCCGCCGCCCCGTGAAGAATCATCGTGTCATATTTCATCGCCCGACCTCCGGATTTCAATTTTCGCAAATCAGCCCGCCGCAAGGCCGAGACCCTCGTCGAGCGCCTCGATGATGTCGTCGGGATGTTCGAGCCCGATCGAAAGCCTCACGAGCTCGGGCGTGAGCCCGCCGTCGCGCTGCTGGGCCTCGGAAAGCTGCGAATGAGAGGTCGATGCGGGATGGAGCACCAGGCTCTTCGCATCCCCGACATTCGCCACGTGAGAGAACAGGGGAATACCGTCGATCAGCTTCACCGCGGCATCGTATCCGCCCTTTACGCCGAACACGACCATGCCGCCGAAGCCGTTTTTCAGGTACCTCGACGCCACGGGGTGAGCCGGGTCGCCCGCAAGCCCGGGATAGCGCACCCAGGCCACGCGATCGTCGTTCTTCAGATATTCGGCGATTCTCTGCGCGTTTTCGCAATGCCTGCGCATCCTGAGGGCCAGGGTCTCGATGCCCTGTATGAAGAGCCAGGCGTTGTCCGGGGATATGGCCGCGCCGAGGTTCCTGAGCACGACCGTGCGCAGGCGCAGGGCGAACGCCGCCGGCGCGAGCTCGCCGGGCAGGTCATGGGCCCACCTGAGCCCGTGGTAGTTTGGATCGGGCTGGTTGAACAGGGGAAATCCCGCGCTTTTCCAGTCGAAGGTTCCCGAATCGGTCACGATCCCGCCGATGGCCGCGCCATGCCCGCCGATCCATTTGGTGAGGGAGTTGATGACGATATCCGCTCCGTGCTCGATCGTTCTCAGCAGATAGGGCGTGGTGAAGGTCGCGTCGACCACGAGGGGGATTCCGCGTGAATGCGCGATGTCGGCGACCGCCTTTATGTCGGTGAAATCGAGCGCGGGGTTCCCGATGGTTTCGGCGAACACCAGCCTGGTCCTCGGAGTTATGGCTTTCCCGAAGTTCTTCGGGTCTCTGGGATCGACGAATACGGTCTTGATCCCGAACTGGGGAAGGATTGCGTCGAACATGGTGTAGGTCCCGCCGTAGAGGTTATTTGCCGCCACGATCTCGTCCCCCTGCCCCGCCATGGTTATCACGGCGTAATGGATGGCGCTGGTCCCTGAGGCCAGGGCCACGGAAGCGACACCGCCTTCGAGCGCCGTTATGCGCTGTTCGAGGACGTCATGCGTCGGGTTCATCAGCCGCGTGTATATGTTTCCCGGCTCCCTGAGCGCGAACAGGTCCGCCGCGTGCCTGGTGTCCCTGAACACGTACGAGGCTGTCCGGTACACCGGGACTCCGCGCGACAGGGTGGCCGGATCCGGCTCCTGGCCGGCGTGCAGGGAGAGCGTTTCAAACCGGTATTTCGTGTTTTTCATATTATTCTCCGTCGCATTTCCCGTCATTGTCTTCCAGTATCGTCATAAAGCCAGGTGGAGAGATAGCGCTCGCCCGAACTCGGGCTGATAGCGACGATGAGCCTGCCCCTGTTCTCCTCGCGTTTCGAAAGCTCCAGCGCGGCCCATATCGCAGCCCCTGACGAGATACCGACCAGGATGCCCTCCTCCCTGGCCAGGAGCCTCGCGGTCTTGCCCGCTTCGGACTCCTCGACCCTGATCACCTCGTCGATGATGTCCCTGTTCAGCACCTTCGGCACGAATCCCGCACCGATTCCCTGGATACGGTGAGGCCCGGGCTGGCCGCCTGAAAGCACGGGCGACCCTGCGGGTTCCACTGCCGCGATCCTTACCGACGGCTTGCGCGCCTTGAGCACCTCGCCGATTCCGGTGATCGTACCCCCGGTCCCGACGCCCGCCACCAGGATATCGATCCCGCCCCCGGTGTCGCGCCAGATTTCCTCGGCAGTCGTTTTACGGTGTATCTCCGGGTTCGCCGGGTTGTCGAACTGCTGCGGCATATACGCCCCGGGGGTGCTTTGCACGATCTCCTCTGCCCGGGCGATCGCCCCCTTCATCCCCTTCGATCCCTCGGTGAGAACGAGCTCGGCGCCCAGGGCCTTCAGGAGCTTGCGCCGCTCCTCACTCATCGTGTCGGGCATGGTCAGGATGAGGCGGTAGCCCCGGGCTGCCGCGACGAATGCCAGGGCTATGCCGGTATTGCCGCTGGTCGGCTCCACGATGGTCATCCCCTTTTTGAGCCTGCCCGATTTTTCCGCGGCATCGATCATCGCGGCGCCGATGCGGTCCTTCACGCTCGAAAGGGGATTGAACCACTCGAGCTTGACTGCGACGTCGGCGACGCCTCCCCTGTTGAGCTCCCTGATCCTGACCAGCGGAGTGTTGCCGATCAGGTCAACGATGCTGTCCGCAATCCTTACTTCACCCTGAGTATTCATGGATATCCCTCCTGAGCCACGAGGCTGGATTAAATACTACCAATTTGGTCTAATTAGTAGTAAATCATCTGTCATGTCAATAAAAAAATTCAGGCAAACCTGAAAACACGAGAATCCGCCTGTCGCAAATACTTGCAGAAAATTTTTGACAGGCAGGCGGGAATCGGATACAATATAGACAAAAGATCACGGTACAATTCATGACAATAAAGATCGTCAGAAACGACAACAGCATCGCCGCCGGATACCTCGAGGGTGAACCGATCAATTTCAACTGGCAGGACTACCGCCTGCGCGGAGAAACAGGCAAATCGCTCTTCAATATACCCAAGCGTTTCAGGTTCCATGTGTTCAATTACCTGGGCATCATTGCGGGCGACTATCTTGTCGGCCTCGCTGCGGTGAGCCTGGGATACGCTGACAATGTTTTCGCGTACCTGATCCATCCGAAGAAGGGAAGCATCTTCGAATATAAAAGCATCATTCCGACGCTGTTTCGCCCGTCGAGCCTGTACAGCTCGTGCCAGCCCGATAATTACACCGTAACCTACAGGAAGCGCAACACCGCGTTCACGATATCGAAAGACGCGCGCTCCTCTTCGCTCGATGTCCAGGCAAACATAAACGACACGCTGATCATGGACATCAAATTCGAGTATGACCTGAAAAAGCAACAGGCCCTGCGCGTGGCCGACAGCTCCGGGCTGACGAACTGGGGTTTCACCGAAAAATGCCCGCTTGCACGGACGCGCGAAATCCGCCTTTCGTTCGAGGGAAACCTCGTCGACGTCCGGCCCGAGGACTCGTTTCTGATCTACGATTTTTCGGCCGGGTTCATGCACCGGCACACCGAATGGTTCTGGACCGCCTTTTCGGGAAGGGACGAGAGCTCGGGCGACCTGGTCGGCGGCAATTTCGCCACCAACAACAACTATCCCCTGTACTCGGAAAACGGGTTGTGGATCGGAAAAAAGAGATACTACTTCTACAACAACATCGCCTATTCGTTCAAGGGGAACGACCCATCCCGGGAATGGTCGATATACACGGTGGACGAGAAAGGCAGGCCCGACAAAAAAATGGAGCTCATCTTCCAGCCGGGGCCCGCACCCGAATTCCTGCGCAGAGAAAACGTCAACATGCTGTTCATCAGTTCGCGCTTCAGCCAGTTTTTCGGCAGGGTATCCGGGACCTACCGGGAAGGAAAGAAAAAATACCGGTTTTCTGACATATACGGGATATCTGAGACACACAGCACAGACTGGTAGAGCTGTTGTCCGCACAGGAACAAGGCATACCCGGCAGGAATCACGAAGTTTTCTCTCCATGCTTCCAAAACATGCCGAAAAGAGCGAAAAAGCTTGACAGTAACCGGGGGCGTGCCTATTTTGTTACAACATTTTTGGTTGCGGGGTGTAGCGCAGTCAGGTAGCGCACATGACTGGGGGTCATGTGGTCGCTGGTTCGAATCCAGTCACCCCGACATGAAAGCCCTGAATTTTTCAGGGCTTTTTTATTTGTTCACAGAATATTGGGATGGGGGCAAACCTTCATCACTACATTCATGACGGATATACTATTTCACCCAACCCGAACGGGTTACTCTTAATAAAACCCCGGGATCAAGGCTTCTGCCGCATCGATCAACTTATCTTCATCTTCTAGGCATCTTATAGGTATGTTCTACCCCGGGAAATGCCGGTACCGGCGCTGTTTCATACAGCAACCGAACCAGGCATTCGCGAAGCTCTGACGCCAAAGCATTCACCGCGACAGGCGAATTCGTCGAACCGGACGCCCGGCGGCGGTCAGTGTTTGCTACTCGCCCTTTTTATGACAGCATCGGCCGTGATCCGGGTTATTGCCCCGTTGGTGAACCGGTGGAGCGCGTACAGGACCCTCGTGCTAAAACCGGGGACAAAAAAGTAGCGATCCTTTCTGACGGCGTCCAGAATGTCCCTGGCGACCTTGTCGGGCATGAGAAATCCCCCCAGGCTCTTGACCGCGCGGCCCTCGGGAGGAAGCGTCTTTGCCTCGTCGTAATTCATGGGAGTGTCGACCTCGGGCGGACACACGACCGTGACCGATACTCCCGCGGGCTTCAATTCATAGCGGAGGCTCTCGGCGAAGGCGAGGAGCGCGGCCTTCGAGGTCGCATAGGCGGTATACCCGAACATGCCGAAGATCGCGGCCGCCGAGGAAAGTATGACCACGTGGCCCTTCTTCTCCTTAATGGAATCGATCAAGGCATGGGTCATGTTGCGGGCGCCGTACAGGTTTATCTTCATTACCTCGTCGAACATGTCGAATGTGATGTTTTCAAAACGGTCTGCCCATTTGTTGATGCCTGCGCTGTTCACGAGAAGGTCGGGCGCCCCGATTTTTTTTACTGCTTCCTTCATTTTTTTGACAACGTCTTTGTTATCCGAGACATCGACGGAGAGAGTCAGCACCCTCCGGGATGCGTCGCGCCTCATGGCGGATATCAGTGCTGCGGCTTCATCAAGCTTTTTTTTGTTGCGCGCGATGAGCACCACGTCGGCTCCTTCTGCAGCCAGAAGTTTCCCCATCTCCAGGCCTATCCCGCTCGAACCGCCGGTAATATAAGCGCATTTGCCATTAAAATTCTTCATGACGGCATACCTTCAATTAAGTGGATTATTTTTTATCATCCCGACAACAGACAGAATAAATAGCGGCTTTTTGTTTAAACCTTGATGGTTTTTATCTTCTCAGCCAGCTTTGCGGCACTGTCGGTGCCCAGAAAGACAACAAGGCTCTTTTTAACCGCGTCCGCAATCGGCTGCAGATCGTTCCGGGTAATAGACTCGGGCGATATGTTAAGTTTATGCGCCTGTATCTGAATCGAGGCGATAGCCATGGTGTCCCCCAGCACGGGTACTAATATTTCATAAATCCGGTTTGTCAACGCATTATTGTATTTCATCTTTCCACCCCTCGCTCACCGATTCAAGCAGTTCCTTCTGATATATCGCGCTCAGAGCAATCAGGAGGTAGCCGGCATTCCATCCGATATCGATGAAATTCCCGGAGCCATAGAGGTCCTGCCAGCTCAGATAGGAATATAGCAGATCGGAAGCAGTGAAGAAGATGAATCCTATCGCGATGAACATCCAGGGCCTTGCCAGCCTTCCCCTGCCGATGATATTGGTTATATACATCAGGAGA
>JAKLIV010000163.1 GCA_022709405.1 Spirochaetota bacterium | reverse complement strand
ACCGCCGGGGCCTGTTCCCTTGAAAAACGGGCAACCATGCCGGCGGCCATACAGAGAATTTCGCGGTATGATTCTTTGCCTTCAACGAAAGAGTCGCCGTATCTGTTTTGATCGAAGAGGGAATTCCGAACCAGGTGAGCCAGTGAATCGCCGAATTTATTGATGATGATGTTCATTTTATTCCTTGCGCATTGATCCGGCACAGCCTGAACGAAAGCGACCGGAGAGTCTTCTCACAGAATTAACACTCAATACTTCCAAAAATCCATAAGGAGTAATATAAAACAAGGTTTTCATAAAAAAACCGCTGTTATATTAAAAATCATCGTCTTTTGTTCAAGCAAAAAATTAATAAAGAAGAAACCATAACCGTTTCCGGGGGTTTTCAAAAATCTTACGCCGCCATCCCTATTTATTCTTGATTGTTCCAAACCCGCCATTTACAATAACCAGGCCTTCGAAAACGGGAATACTTATAATACAACAACAAACAGGTTATGAAAACAAAAAAAAAGTACAATCTTCTTCTTATTAATCCGCGCCAGGAAAAAAAGCACTTCGCGCAGCAGGTCGAATTCTGCAATCTCATGGGCAAAAAAAGCCTGCTCACTCCGCTTGCGCTGCCCACGGTTGCGGCGCTCACACCCGGCAATTACGAGATAGCAATCATCGACGAGGAGATTCAGGAAATCCCCCTCGATACCCTCCCCGATATTGTCGGCATCACGACCCTGGCGCACACCATAAAAAGGGTCTACGAAATTGCTGACATGTTCAGGGCGCGCGGGGTTACGGTGGTGCTCGGCGGGTCGTACGCGTCGTACATGCCCGAAGAGGGGCTGGAGCACGCCGACAGCATCGTCATCGGCGAAGCCGAGGATATCTGGGCCGCATGTCTCAGGGACTTCGAAAGCGGGCGGATGAAAGAGACCTATCGCGCAAAAAAATTCACTCCGTTCAATAAATCCCCCCTGCCCCGCTGGGACCTCGTGGAAACGTCGAGCATCGTCTCGCTTGGCGTGCAGGTCTCGCGCGGATGCCCGTACAAATGCGAGTTCTGCCTGGTGAACAAGCTCCAGGGAAACACGATGCGCTACCGCGACATGGACGACGTCATCGAAGAGATCAAGGCCCTGCCGAAAAAAAACATCTTCTTCGTCGACGACAACCTGACGGTTAACAAGCAGTACATGCGGCGCTTCCTGGAGCGAATCAAACCGCTGAATATATCCTGGACGTGCCAGGCCAGCATTGATGTCGGCAACGACGAGGAGATGCTGAAAGACATGGCCGAGGCCGGGTGCATGTACATCCTTGTCGGATTCGAGTCGGTGAACGAGCAGTGCCTGACTGAGACACACAAGAAACAGAACCGGATCGAGAACTACGAGGGAGCCATCGCCCGCATCCACCGTGCGGGAATACAGATCATCGGCGCCTTCATCGTCGGGTTCGACCACGACACTCTGGACGAATTCGACAACATCTACGAGTTCAGCGTGAAGGCCAACCTGCCGCTCGCGATGATCAACATTCTGGGCGTCGCGCCGGGCACCGACATCTACGAGCGTCTCAAAAAAGAAAAGAGGATCTACGCCGACCTTAAAGACGGCTCAATAGGCATGTTCTCGCCCATCCGGTACATGAACATGTCTCACACCGAAATGTTCGACCGCTACCTCGCCACTCTCGAAAAAATGTATTCGTTCAAAACAGTAGGCGAAAAAGCGAGGAAGCTGTTCGGTCAGGGCAGGTTCACCATCGCGTTTACCGGCGAGGACCCCGGGGCCTGGTTCAAGTTCGCGGTGACCATGAAAGTGCTGGGCAGCTACCGGTTCTCGCCCGACAAATACAAGCGTCAGATGTTCGTGGACATGTTCAGGCTCTTCAGGCAGAAAAAAATTGCGCCTGACAAGTTCTTCGTGTTCATGCTCACCATGGAAGGCTTCTCTCGGTACGTCAGCCGGATGAAGAAAAACGCCGCGAAACTGCGCGCAGAAGTCGCCGCGAACGACAGGGGAGCCTGGAAGGATTCTTCAAGGTAAATAATCCGCGCAGCAATCAGCTCGGGCGCCGCTGGCCGCAATCAGACGGAACGGTCACGACATCCTCCGCGGTCGCGCATCTGCACCGGCTTCAAGATAATCCCGGTATGTTTTCTCCGCGAAGTCATGATAGTGACAGTACTGGGTCATCAGCGTGATCGCTTTTTTTATCAGACGAGGGTTTATCTTCCATGATTTCTTCAGCATCCTGAAAAACATGGACCTGACTTCGCGCGGCTCCCTGAAAAGATAGAATCTCAGTATCGGAAAGAATTTCTTTATCTTCGACCAGTTGGTGCTCGAATCGCGGTATATCCCGGTGAAGTATTCGATGCGGGACATCCAGTCGATCGCCCTTTTCTCGAACGCCCCGGGCTCGTAGATTTTCTTGAAAAGCGTGCGGTGCCGTTCGGTCAGTTCATCGAAGGACATCGAAGCCGGAACTATGTTCGTCAGAAGGTGCCAGTGGCCGTCGAACTCATCGATGATCCTTCCCCGGGCGCTCATTCTTTCGAAAAGCCTGGTGCCTTCGGGCGCGTTGAGCACGCTGATCGAAGCTATGGGGCTCGCGGTGCGCGAGAGAAATTCCTCGAGTTCGGCGAAGGTGCCGGCGTCGTCGTGATCGAATCCGACAATCAGGCCGATGAAGGGTATGATGCCGTATCGTGAAATGTTCATCACCGATTTTTCGGCGTCGTACCTCGATAGATGGCCCTTGTTCACCTCTGCCAGGCATTCGCTGCGCACGCTTTCGACACCGAGGAAAACGACGGCGAATCTCGCGTCTGCCATCAGCTTCAGGATTTCGTCATCCTCGCCGAGCTTCACGGTCGCCTGGCAGCTGAAAGAGAGAGGCCTCGGCAGCGTGCGGTTGTAGGCGATTATTTCATTGAGCAGTTCAAAGGTGAACTTCCTGTTCACGAAAAAATTATCCTCGGAGAAGAACACGGTCTCGGCCCCGGCAGCGTACGCGCTGCGGATTTCGGCCATGACCTTCGGAACCGATTTGTGCCGGTACTTTCTTCCCACGAGACGTATGGCGTCGCAGAAATCGCAGTCGTTCGGGCATCCCCTGCTCGTCTGCATCGGGAAGTACAGGTAGTCGCTTCCCCTGATGAAAGACCAGTCAGGAGCCGGCGAATAGCCCAGGTCGACAAAGCCCTGCTGCTCATAGAGATCCCCGGCCCTGCCCTCGACCCATTCCCTCAAAAACCGCGGCCATGTATGCTCGGCCTCCCTGACAAAAAGATGGTCGCAGTATCGCCTCGCCCTGTGCGGGTACAGGGTGGCGAAGGGGCCGCCCAGCGCAACCGATATCCCTCGCTTTCTGAACTCGGCCGATATCTCGCCGATCCTTTTTTCGTGCAGGGTGTAGCCTGTTATGGCGACCAGGTCGCACTTTTTATTGAAATCGACGGGCGAAATATTCTCATCGCAGTATGAATACCGGACCGCAACATCATCGGGGGTGAGCGCGACCAGCGTCGCGAGCGCGATGCAGGGCATCAGCGTTCTGACCCCGACGGCCTCAACGGAGCTTTGCATGGTCCAGAAATTGTCCGGGTTGCAGGGGTTGATGAGATATATTTCTCTTGCACCCGACTTATTTTGGTTTTCATTCATTGACATGGCATTACATGACCCGGCGCAGGTTACCGCTTTTCAATGAATAGCCAAAACCGCACAGGCGCCATTAGTCAAGCCCAAAAAAAGGGCTGGAGCAAGCAAAACACCAGATGCAAACCCATATTTGGCTTGAAATATTAGTAAACAGTAATTATCGTATCCGGAAGCACCGCTGCACAAATATTCATAATCGATGGTGATGAATTGATTTACATAGAAGGGCTCCTGGCGTTTTTCGCCGTTACAACCTCTCTTTACATTTTTTTTTACAATCTATTCTTCAAGCGCAGTTACACGCTGAACAGGCTGCTTGCCCTGTGCGCGCTGATCACGGCGAACATCTTCGCGATCTTCATATTGCTCAATCTCAGGCTGCCCGGATTGTCAAGCGTTCTCATGGCGCGAATTTTCCTCTCGCTGATTACCCTGCTCGCGACCCTGCTGTTCAATATCATGCAGATATACCCCGATATCAGGGAAAGGCGCCACGCGCTTGTGTACCTGATGTCCGGCATACCCGGTCATGCGCTGATTGTCATGACACTGGCGACCGACCTGGTGATCCAGAACATCCCCTTCGAGGCATACGCCGACAGGCATAAAGGAGTCCTGTACCTGGCATACCTTGTTCTGACGGCGTTTTACTTCGCCGGTTCGGTCATCATAGTGTTCATCAAATCGCGCTTCTTCGAAAACCGCTTCCTCAGAAAGGAGGTTTCCCTGTTCCTGTTCGGCATTGCAGCCGCGGTTGGATGGGGGATCCTGTTTATAATCGTTGTACCGACTTTTCTGGGACTGGAACAGACCAGGAATTTCGGCACGCTGGTCGCCGGCCTTTTCATAATACTGTTTTACAACGCCATAGTCGTCGACATACGCCGCGTCGACCTCCAGAAATTTTACAACGAATTGTTCTCATGGCTGCTCATCGGCGTCCTGTTGTTCGCCCCGGTCGCGGCCGCAATGAAATTCACGATAGAAAAAATCATTCCGGATCCGCTGAACCTGACCCTGATAACCTTCGGGATTTTCGTATATCTCTTTCTTTTTTTCAAATACCTCACCCCGGCGATCCGAGGATTCATGTCAAGGAGCTACACGAGGCTGGTCGACGACTTCAACGAGTATTTCAAATCGGTAAAAAAAATAGACATGGAAAGCGACCAGAAGACCTTCTGGAGCAAATTCTACAAGGAATCCATAACGAACCTGGTCGACAAGTACGGCATGCTCAGCGGCCACCTGTATATTCTGGATTACCAGGACAATTCGCTCAAGCCGGCGCACCATGTCGGCAAGTCGATCGGCATCAAGCAGATCCCCGAAGCAGACCCGCTCGTCAGCTGCATCATGACTGAGGGCGGCATTCTGACGACATCCATCCTGTACACCGACAGCCGCTACCGGGACAAAAGGGACGCCATACTCAGTATTTTCAGGGATAACGACCTGGAAATGGCCATACCGTTTTTCGGCATGGACAAACGTCTCATCGGCATCCTTTTTCTCGGGGTGTTCCCCGGCAAGAAGCTCTATTCGAAGGCATTCATCTCGGTCCTCGAACTTTTCAGGATCCAGTTCCAGCATCAGCTCGCCAACGGGCTCATCCTCGACGAAGTCAAGATAAACCAGGTGCTCACCCACGACCGGCTCGTCGTCGATACCATAAAGAAAAAAATCATCCCCAGGGAGATGATCCAGGTCCCGGGGATCCGGGTCAGCTCGTTCCACATCAACAATTCGCAGCAGGGGGGAGACTACCTGGATTCGATCCTTCTCGCTCCCGACAGAGCCGCCTACATCATGGCCGACGCCGCATATTCGGGCGTCGAGTCGGGCATCCTGGCCCTCGAACTGTACACTTCTTTCCGCACACCGGTCAGAAACATCGACAGCCCCGATAAAATTCTCAACAACATGAACTGGGTGATCTCGACCTCCAGATTCAAGAAAAAAAACGCGCCCGCATTCTGCATGACATACGCTTCGCAGGGAGCCGTTGAATATTCCAGCGCGGCGCATAATCCCATGGTCGCCTACAATCCGAATGACGGGACTTTTTCGGAACACGCGACAAAGGGGATACCGCTCGGCGTTGACCGCGATTTCCTTTACGAATCCAGGGAGCTTGCCGCGCCGTCAGGCACGATCGGCATCATATATTCCGACGGACTGGTTTCGGCGATGAATTCATCGGGCGCAAGCTACGGACTCGAGCCCGTAAAAAGGATGATCAAAACGAACCCGGATTCGCCCCCCCTGGTCCTGCTGCGCTCGATTTACATGGACCTGACATCATTCATCGGCGACCACAAGCAGCTCAGCGATATCAGCCTGATCCTGTTCAAGGTATAGGGATATCATGAAGTGAAAACCGACCCGAAACAGCTTGTAGCGGCGCTGAAAAAATATGCCAGTCTGGCGACATTGATCAAAGGCTCTCCGGACCCTGACGCGATGGCCTGCTCTTTCGCTCTCAAGTGCGTGTGCGACACGCTCGGGATCAAGAACGGCATCTTCGCCGAAAAGAACATATCTCTCCCCCAGAACAGGGCCCTCGTCGACAAGCTTGATATCCCGATTAAAATCCCCTTCCCTGCGGACCTCTCGAAATTCGATGCATACATGATCTTCGACTACCAGCAGGCCCGGATACCCGATATATCTGAAAAACTGCCCTGCGCGGTCCACATAGACCATCACGATGCCAGCGCTGAAGACGTTTCCTGCGACATGAGAATCGTCGACTCCTCCGCCGGTTCGGCGAGCACGATCGTCGCCCTTCTTCTCAAAGAGCTCGATCTCGAAATCGGCAGGCAGGCCATGACGAGAATGTGCACCGCGCTGCTGTACGGGATCGAAACCGACACCGACGGATATTCCCACGCCAGAAAACCCGATTATGAGGCGATCGACTATATATCGAAGTACTCCGACACCTCGCTGGTGAAAAAAATCAGCTCCATACCGCTCTCGAAAAAAACGGTCTCACTTCTGTGGACCGCCATGGAAAACATCACCCTGTACAAGGACTGGCTCATCACCGGCATAGGCTTCATCGACGAATCGAACAGGGATAGCATGCCCATAATTGCGGATTTTTTAACCAAAAGAGAGGACGTGGCCCTGGTCGTTGTATTCGCCGCGGTCGAGAAAAGCAGGGGCGCCGGCCTGGCGCTGGACGCTTCGTTCAGGACAAAAAACCCCGGTCTCGACCTCGACTCAATCATCAAGGGCATAACAGAAACAGGGGGCGCACGCAAATTCAAGGGCGCGCTGCAGATCGACCTCGACTTTTTCACCGCATGCCCCGACCGGGACGCGCTCTGGAAAATAATCAGCGCTACCATGACCGAGGCGCTCAAAAAAAGACGCGACGGCATTTACATCAGCGGCATCAAGGGGTACTACAGGCGTCTGCGAAACAGGATTTTCTGGATACTAAAAAAAGGCCATTGACTTCCTTCGAGTATAAATTCTTGACATGAAAAGATTGAAAATATTTAATGATACTTTACTTTTTGCATTATAATAGTATCACGGTGGACGATGAGAAAGTTATCAAGAAATGATCCGTGCTGGTGCGGCAGCGGCAATAAATACAAAAAATGCCATATGAACAGCGACCTCGAACGCGCAAGAATGGGGATGAAAGATATTCCTGTTCCCAGGGGCGTGATCATCAAGACGCCGGAACAGATCGAAGGCATCCGCAGGAGCTGCCGGCTTACCAGGGAAATCCTCGACAGGGTTGAAGAGAGCATAAAAGCCGGCGTCACCACCGAAGAGATAGACATGTGGGTGCACGACTACACAGTATCCCATCACGCGGTGCCGGCGACTCTCGGCTATAACGGTTATCCCAAAAGCGTGTGCACATCGCTCAACAACGTGATCTGCCACGGGATTCCGGACCAGACCGTGCTCAAGGAAGGCGACATCATTAACGTCGACGTCACTACCATCCTCGACGGTTATTATGGCGACGCGAGCCGCATGTTCATAATCGGAAAGGCATCCCCTGATGCGGAAAAACTCGTCCGCGTCGCCAGGGAGTGCATGATGTTCGGTATAGAGCAGATCAAGCCGTTCGCTGATATCGGCGAGATCGGATACGCGATCGAACAGCACGCCAGCAATGAAGGATTTTCGGTCGTGCGCGATTACGGCGGCCACGGCGTAGGCATCAAGTTCCACGAAGAGCCCCACATACACCATTTCGGAAGCAGGAAGCGCGGTATAATCATGGTGCCGAACATGACCTTCACGGTCGAGCCCATGATCAACGCCGGCCGCTACGAAAGCCGGCTGCTGAAAGACGGATGGACCGCGGTGACCATTGACGGCCAGTTGTCTGCTCAGTGGGAGCATACCGTGGTGGTGACCGATGACGGGGTCGAAATCCTGACCGCGTGATTTGACGCTTTGCCAGCCACTCCGGATGGGCCTATCGCCCGGCGCAGCGGATCATCTTTTACGCAGCATGTACCTGAACTGCTCTGCGGCCTCACCGACGACTTCAATGATATCGCTGCTGCATAATACGACATCGCATCCCTGATAGGTCTTTCCGACACCGGAGACATGGATATCGCTGTTCTTGAGCTCGTCGTTCCACCGCTTGAACTGGTTGAACCCGATGACAATATACTTCGGGCGCAGGCCCTCTCTGGTATACTCGGTTATCATCATGTCGATGTCGGTTATTATGCTCATATCGTCACCACTCCAGTCGGTTGTTCTTTCCCGGGGATTCCGGCATAATCAAGCAATTTATTTCAGAGCGTAAACTTCCAGAGTATCCGAAAACGCCAGCATCCCGGACGCCGTTCGGTACAGTGCGGAGAAAACATCGAAAAAAAGCGAGTCCGCAGGCAGCACCCTTTCGGGATGAAAACCCGCAGGCACGATCATCGTTTTCCTGAAGCCGGCCATTTTCATCATGAGCCGCAGCTGGCCGGGAGAGAAATCAATCCGGTGGTCTGCCGGATGCGTCCTGACCCACTCTTTCCTGTTGAACCAATATAGCGGCCCAAAGACCGACGGAACCGAAAAAGCGAAGACCCCGCCGGACCTGACGTTCGCCGCGATGTCCATAATCACCCCGCAGGGGTCGGAGCAATGCTCGATGAAAAACCATGCGGTAATGACATCATGCTCCGACATCACGCCGTCTGGCATGAGCGCCCTGTTTTCGACCTCAAAGCCGAATTCCTTTCTGCAGTAATCCGCGGCGTACCGCGATATCTCGATGCCGGAAACGTTGCCGAAACCGCGGTCCGAAGCGGCCTTCAGGAAAAAACCCATGGCGGAACCGATGTCGGTGAGGCTCAATTTTGCGGGGTCCGCGCCGCTCCCCATAAGAGAGAAAATCGCATCCAGCCTCCTGAGTGACGATGCGTATATATGGTCAAAGTCCTGCAGGTAGGTCCTGCCGTACTGGGCGCGGTATTCCTCGAGAAAATAGCTGTCATTGTATTCGGGCAGCCTGTGCTCAGCATTATATGCGATGCGGCAGCAGTTGCAGAAAAAGAGTGACCTGCCGAGATGGCGGGCCGTCGTCGATTCGCAAAGAGGACACGGCTCTTCAGCCCTGGATTTGGTGATGCAGCCCAGGATACGCCTCCTTCGCCCGGACAGGGACGAATCTATTTGGACTCTTTGCTCCTTTTCTTCGCAGGCTCAACGACGACGGGCACGCCCTTGATTCTGGCGTCGTCAAAGGAGTGGTATACCATTTCGGCGAACTGCTCGGGAACTTCGAAAAACGAATATGTCGAGTGGATGTCGATTTTCCCTATGGATTTTCCGTCGACCCCGGAGCGCTTCACTATTTCGCGGATCAGATCGCCGGTGCTGACGTTATGGTTTTTCCCGATATTGATGAAAAGGCGCGCCCTTCCGTCTTTGATATCCTCGAAAATGATTTTCCCGGTCTCGCTTTTCTTGAGCATGTCGGTCGATATTTCGAGCCTGGATATGT
>JAKLIV010000162.1 GCA_022709405.1 Spirochaetota bacterium | reverse complement strand
CCAAGGAAATCAAGTCCCAGGAAATAATGCTCCGCGTCGCGGAGATCATCATCGATGAGCTCAAGCTCGAAGACGTCACGCCCGAGACTTTCGGCCCTGATCTCGATCTGGTCGATGAGCTCGGCATCGACAGCATGGACCTCACCACGGTCGTGCTCGTGCTCCAGGACGAATACGATATTGTCATCGATGAGGACGATTATCCGAAACTTTCTACTCTGAGAAAAATCTCACAATATATCGAAGAGAAACTGAAGGAAAAGTGACGTCTGCCTGAAGATTCCCCGGAACCATCCGAGACCCAGGGAGTGACCAATGAACGCTATAAACGAAAGTAAATTGAAAAAAAGCCAGGCGGCCCCGGTCAGGGATAAATGGAAATTCTCGGACCTGATCGCCGACCCGGTTATACGGCAGCGCTGGGAAAAAGTCAGGAAGTATTTTTTTCTCAGGGAGTCGACCTATGACATGAGCAACCGGTGCAACATACGTTGCAACGGCTGCTATTATTTCGAGGGCGACAAGCAGTTCGCGAAAGAAAACAACGATCCCGAAGCGTGGCGCCTGCTGATGCGCGATGAAAAGGAGAGGGGCATCACCTATGTGGTGCTTGCCGGCGCGGAGCCGTCGCTGGTCCCGCACCTGTGCCAGGTCTGCTACGAGGAAATGCCGCTGGGAAGCATCGCCACCAACGGGTTCAGGAAGATGCCGGAATCGGTTGGATACAAGATACACCTGTCGGTCTGGGGCAACGACCGGACGAGCGAAAAGACCAGGAATGCGAAGAATCTGCTGCTGAAGCAGGTCGAGAATTACAGCGGCGACGAGCGCGCCGTTTTCGTCTATACATTCACCAGGTGGAACATCGACGAGATCCCTGAAGTGATGGAGGTCCTCGCGAGGAACAACTGCAGGGCCACCTTCAATATGTTTTCCTCGCCGGTAGGATACACGGGAGACCTGAGGCATACGCCGGAATCCCTCGAGAAGACGAGGGAGATGATGGTCAGGATGCTCGCCGATTACCCGGACAATGTGCTGTTCTCACACTACAACGCGGTGGCCCACACGCACCGTCTCGGCCTGCATGACCTGTTCGGCTGCTCGTATCCGAGGATGAATCCATCGACCGACCTGGGCCTGGGCAGGTCTTTCAGGCAGTACCGGACCGACCTGACCTGGGACAGGAGCGCGGCCTGCTGCGTCCCGGACACCGACTGTCCCGACTGCAGGCATTACGCCGCCGGAAGCGCAGTTGTGACCGCGCGCCTGTACCGGCATGCGATCGATCCCGAGACTTTCAAATCGTGGCTGGACTATGTCGACACATACCTCGCGGTGTGGGTCATGGGATATGAAAAGAGCGAAAACCTGTGCGACCGGATCGTCGCTCCTCCGGAAAATTCCTGATCTTTGATTCAAAAAAACGGGAGGGTGTCGTATGAAAAAATCATGTGCTTCAGTTGTGTTTTTCGCCGTTACAGCGATCATCGCGGCGGCGGGATGCGCTTCCTCGAATGTAACTCTGAAGCAGAACATGTACGTGCCCTCGTTTAACGCCGACGAGTTCAGGGACTACAGGGGCAGAGGCGTCTATCTCCCTCCTTTCGTGAACAAGGCCGACAACACGACCCTGTGGTTCTACAGCAGCGCCGACAAGAAAAGAAAATACGTGATGAACAGCGTCGAACAGTTTTTCTGGAACTGCTGCCAGGACGCTTTTCTCCATGTGGGGATATTCGTGTATGAATCGTCCTCTCTATCCCATGCGGTCAACCCCGATGAAAAGCTCAAGCAGGGGCTCAAGGAGTTCAGGATGCAGCTTTCGTCGCTCACCGACATGGAGTACCGGTTCATAGTGACCCTTTATGACGGGAGGAGCATCGTGTTTCAGAGGAAGTTCATCATCCCGATGAATCCGCCTGAAGGCGAAGATATGGCAGTCCTCGAGAAAAGGGCCTATGCCATGGTGGACAGGTCTTTCGAGACCATTCTTAAAGACCAGGGCTTCAGGGACGCTTTTCTGAGCGATTCCGCTCCGGTTCAGGAGCCGGCCAAAGGAGAATAGATATGAAAACCGTCAGTTCATTACTCGACGGCCAGTGGTATGATCGATATAAGGCGATTTCCAGGCTGAACATCAGAAGTTCAATCTATGACGTGACAAACAAGTGCAACCTGCGCTGCAAGGGTTGCTTTTTCTTTTCCTCGGGCGAGCACCTGAAGGGAAACGAGGAAATGGACGTGCACGCGTGGGAGGCTTTCATCGACAGAGAGAAGGAGCGCGGCGTGAACCTTGCGATCCTCATCGGCGGCGAGCCGACGCTTTATCTCGACCGTGTCGAGGCCTTCTATAAAAGACTGCCGACCTACTGCGCGACCAACGGCATCATCAAGGTGCCGCGGGACCGCTTCCCTGACATGATGGTGGGTATATCTCTCTGGGGCGACGAGGAGGACGAGAAGACCCTCAGGGGCAAGGACACGTTCTCGATATCGAGCAGGAACTATGAGGGTGATCCCTACACCTATTATCTTTACACGATAACTCCAAAACAGATCGGCAAGACCGAGCGAATAATAAAGAAAATCCGTGACGCCGGGCTCAAGGTGCACATGCAGCTTCTCTCCAACGACGAGGGGGTCGACGGCTTCACGTGGAAGCCGGTCGAGCTCGAGGACATCAGGCGAGAGATGGACGCGATGCTCGACGCCTATCCGGACACGGTCATTTCATCGAAGTACTACCATAAAATTATCACCGCAGGCGAGATGCTCGGCCGCAAATTCGGCTGGAACGAATGCCCGTCCGTGACCGTCGATTTCGACAGGAGAAATCCCCAGCCAAAGAGGCTCATCAACTTCATCCGCTGGTCGGCCGACCTGAAGACCAAGCACCGCTGCTGCACCTCTGAGACCAGGGACTGCAAGACCTGCAAGGACGGCGCGGCCCACATGAGCTGGGTCATGGTTAACAAGCGCGCGCACATGGAATCCGCCCAGGACCTGCAGAACTGGGTCGAAGTGTACGAGATGTTCGCCAAGCTGTACAAGTTCATCCCCTGGTAGAATACGGATAGAAAGAACCCTCCTCGAAAACCTGATACAACAGCAATCATCTTAATTTTAACGATTGGCCGGGCAGAAATATTAAAACCACCCCATCGAGGGGGAGGCACGGTGGGGGTGGATTCTATATCCCCTTTTTTTTTAATTGGCAAATCCGCGGGCGGGATGTAAGAATGTAAACTCCGGCAATTGTATGGCAAACAAGGACGCGGTAATACTCGGATACGACATGGTTTCCCCCCTGGGGACCGATTTCTGCGCGCAGTGGGCGCGGGCCGAAATGGGCGAGAGCGGGATATTCCCTCTCACCCGGTTTTCATTCGGGGAGGATTTCCCGGTGAAGATCGCGGGCCAGGTCCCGGCCTTTGACGCGGAACCATACCCGTTTCTGAAACCCAGGGAGATGGCGCACTGGACCTCCCCGATCTACCCGCATGCCCTGCTCGTGGTTCACCGCGCCCTCGAAAGGGCCGGGCTTGAGATCACGCCCGATATCGCTCCGCGCGTGGGCGTCACTTTCAGCACCGCGGTCGGCGGGCTTGACGCGGTCCTCAACGCAGACAGGCTCATGATCGAAAAGGGAAGGCTGCCCCATCCCTTCACCAATCCAAATTCATGCATCAATATGGTCGGCGGCAAGGTGTCTATCCTTACTGGTGCGACCGGCCCGATAACCGCGGTCATCACCGCGTGCGCGACCGGGTGCACGTCGATGGCCGTGGGCGCGATGATGATGAAGCAGGGCCTGGCGGACGTCGTTATCTGCGGCGCGGTCGATTTCTGCCTGGTCGAGCCGATCGTCGCCGGGTTCGCGACCATGAACGGGGCGTACAAAACGAAGGAACCTGCCGACCCGGACCCTGCGGCAGCGAGCATGCCATTTTCGCTCGGCCGAAAAGGATTCGTGATCTCCGAGGGCGCCGGTGCGGTCATAATCTCGACCGAGGAGTTCGCGCGCGCCCACGGGATGGACTACCGCATCGCGATCGCCGGATGGAGCATGACCTCCGACGCAAACCATTTCGTGGCGCCGAACTACGAGACCGTGAACCGCTGCGTGAGGCAGGCGATAGATAACGCCGGGGTATCAGCCGCGGACATCGACTGCATCAACGCGCACGCGACCTCGACAAAGGTCGGCGACAAAGTCGAAGCCGATATGATTCGTGACGTTTTTCCGAAAGTGCCGCCGGTAACGGCGAACAAATCGATGCTTGGGCACGCAATGGGCGCATCGAGCGCGATAGAATCCATCCTCGGCATGGAGGGGATGATCAGGGAGAAGGTCCTGCCCACGATCAACTGCGAGCCCGACCCGGAGATCGGCCTTCCCGAAATACAGGCGAAGGCCGGTTCTCTCAAGCAGGAATTTCTTCTGAAGAATTCGTTCGGCTTCGGGGGATGCAATACCTGCATCGTTTTCCGGCGGGTGAAGTAATTTACTTGCAGCATCGGGGCCGTTTTTTTATGTTGTGCGGGTGTTTTCGGATTCATGAAATCCGCGATGATCGAGAAGAAAGGGATTCGGTATATATACAATGAGAGCACCACTTAACAGGCGAGTTTTTGTCGTCGGATACGGGGCAGCGACCCCGCTGGGGAAGACCTTCGCCTCGACATGGGAACGGGCCGAGCGCGGCGAGGCCGGATTCAGGAAGCTCACCCGGTTTCAGCTCCACACCCAGTGCGGGGTCGTGGGCGAGATACCCGACTGGAACCCGCACGAGCTCGACTTCGCCGACGAAAAGGAAGTCTACAACTGGAACGCGGCTTTCGTGCTCCTGACCATGGCCGTGTGCAAGGAGGCGCTCGAGCGCTCGGGCCTCGAGATGAACGCGCAGACCGGGCCGCGCACCGCGTGCCTGATCGGCTCGGCCCTGAACGGCTCCGACGCGTACCGTATCGCGATGGACCACCTGGTAAACCGCGGTCCCCTGAAGGTGAGCCCGTATCTTCTTCCCAATCTCTGCGCAAACCTGCCTTCGGGCAAGGCCGGCATGGTTCTCGGCTTCACCGGCCCGGTATTCTCTCCGGAGGGCGCGTGCGCTTCGGGCAACCACGCGATCGGTATCGGCGCGCGCATGATACGCGACGGAGACTGCGATTTCGTGCTCGCGGGCGGCGTTGACACCTGCATCATCCCCGAGATCATTCACGGCTTCGAGAACATGAACGCGACGATCAAGATAAAAGAGGGAGACCGGGCGCACGGCGACCCGGGCCAGGCCTCGCGGCCCTTCAGCATCGACCGTAAAGGCTTCGTGCTTTCAGAGGGGTGCGGCGTGGTCGTGCTCGCCGCTGAGGACGCGATTGGCGCTCACGGACTCAAGCCTGCGGCCGAGGTCCTGGGCGTCGGGTGGACGTCAGACGCATACCACATAACGCGGCCGAACGCCGAAACCATCGTCATAGCCATGAGACAGGCGCTCGACGATGCCGGAATTTCCCCGGCGGACATCGGGTATGTCAACGCGCACGGCACTTCGACAAAGGCAGGGGACGAGACCGAGGTCTCGTGCCTGAGGGAGGTTTTCGGGCCGGCGCTTCCGAAAATACCCGTGTCGTCGAACAAATCCCAGATCGGCCACACCATCGGCGCGGCGGCCGCGATCGAGGCCGCGCTCTCGATCGAGGCCATGAACCGCGGCGTGGTGCTGCCCACGATCAACTACCTGGCCGACCCTGCGTTCGAGGGGCTGGATTTCGTGCCGGACTGTACGAGGAAGCATCCCCACGAGCTTCTTCTTTCGAACGCCTTCGGTTTCGGCGGGACGAACTGCTGCGTCGTATTCCGGGGGGTGTGACATGAAGCCGAAACCTTTCAATCCGCGGCACCTGGGCGGCGACGCGCCCTTCGTCAGGGACGAGTCCACCGGCCTCGTGTGGCACCGCTGCTGGCACCGGGTGCTCTACGCCGACACCGACCGCTCTGAGGTCGTTTACCACGCCAATTACCTGCGCTATTTCGAGCAGGGCCGGGCGTCGCTCATGAGGGACGTCGCCCATCCCTACAGGGAAATCGAGGCGAGCGGATATGTGTATCCCATCATCAACATGGGCCTGGAGTTTTTCAGGTCGCTGTACTATGACGACCCGCTCTACATCCACACCCGCCCGGCCGAACTCGAGCGCGTGAAACTGCAGTTCGACTACGCCATAACCCATGCAGAATCCGGCGAGCTCGTGTGCAGGGGGTTCACCCGGCACTGCGCCCTGAACCTTTCGGGCAGGCCCGTGGCCGTTGACGCAAAAACGGTGCAGGTATGGAAGGAATTCCCGAAATAACCGGCGCTGTGCGTTCGCACCTGAAAATCAGGGTCCGCTCCTACATGATGGACCATCGTTCGCTCGCGGGCGTGATACTTCCCGCGGTTGAAATAATGGAAATACTGGCGGATTCGGTTCTATCAGCATGCCCCGGCGTCGACGTGCTGTCGATTTCTGATGCGCGCTTCGACCGGTTTATCCCCCTTGAACAGGGACGGGACGAGCTCGAGTGCTTCGCCGATATCGAATACATGGCCGACGGCTGCGTCCGGGTGAAGCTTCTGACCAGGGCCGCGCTCAAAGGCGGGATCACCAGGACAAAGGAGCACGCATCGATGGTTTTCGGCAGGCCTTTCCAGGGGGATTCATACCCCGCGGACATGGCATGCTGCGTTGAAGGGGTCGCGTTCGAGGTGCAGGCCGCAGACCTGTACCGGGAACTGGTGCCTTTCGGCCCATCGTACCGGAACCTGGCCGGCGTCCTGTACCTCACGAAAGAAGGCGCCCTGGGCGCGGTGAGCGGCGGAAATATTCACGGCGAATCCTGGCCTCTGGGCTCGCCGTTTCCCCTTGACGCGGCGTTTCACGCTGCGTGCGCATGGGGACAGCGATATGCCGGATTCGTCCCGTTTCCGGTGGGTTTTGCTGCCAGGAAAATATTCGCTCAGACACGGCCGGACGAATCCCTGATATGCAGAATTGCTCCACTACCGCCGGATGGCGATTCGCTGTGCTTTGATATCCGCATCTACCGTCACGACGGAACAATGTGCGAGAGCGTCAGAGGCCTTGTCATGAAAGACGTGAGCGGCGGCGCAGCAGTACCGCCGGAATGGGTTCGGCGCGGGGCAGAAAACCGATATTTCTCCTCGATCGAAAACCGTTGCCGGACATTCGCCGTGGTCGAGAGAAAGGCCGTGGCGCCGTTCGCGCTGCAGGCGCTTTCGCCTGCCGAATCCGAAAGAAACAGCGGCATGGGGCAGCGCCGTTCTGACGGATTCATCGCGGCCAGGCTCTGCTGCAAGAGGATGAGCCGCCTGCTTTCAGGGAACGATCTGGACACGGCGCCGGGCGGCATCAGCACCATCGACGCAGAAGGGATCAGGCCCGTGTGCCCCCTGACCGACGGATCGGGCTTCGTTCCCTGCTCCGTTTCGCACGATTCCCGGTTCGCCTTCGCTGCATCGGGGAACGGCAAAACCGGCGTGGACGTCGAGAAACTGGCCGACAGGGTAATAAAGGGGAAGCGCTTTTACATGAACGAAGCAGAAGCCGCGCTTTCCGAAACTTCGGCCCTCGGGGACATCGCGGCCTCGCTCAGGATATGGTCGATCAAGGAGTGCGTATCAAAGGCGCTCGACCTGAAGCTCTACGAGGCATGGAGGCTGTCAGAGGTCGTACGCGTCGGCGGGAGCGAGAGCGCGGTCGTCGTGGACGGCAGGGAATATGCGGCATGGCACGACCAGGTCGACGACCACCTGTTCACGCTGCTGATGATGGATTGAGGTGGACCGTTGATTGCAAAATTCATCGTGATAATAATCTTTTCGTATGTGGCAGGGTCGATCAACTTCTCGATCATCCTTTTCAGGCTGGTCGGCAGGGGCGACCCCAGGACCGGCTTCAGCGGCAATGCAGGTGTCACGAACGTGTACCGGCAGGCCGGCATGCTCTGGGCCGCGGTAATTCTTGCGCTCGACATGGGAAGGGCGGTCGGCGTGGCCGCCGCTGCCGTTTACTTTCTCCCCGGACCTGCTGTTCCGTGGGCCGGGGTCTCTCTTGTCGCGGGCAACAGGTTCCCCGTGTTTCACGGATTCAGGGGAGGCAAGGGCGTGGCGAACTATCTGGGCTTCACCGCGTATCTGTACCCGGCGGCCGCGGCCGCAGCATGCGCGGTGTGGGTCGCGGTGTACGGGATTGCGCGGGTTCCCTTTGTGGCTTCGTTTTTCATGGTTGCGGTCCTGGCCGGCGGCGCTGCAATGGTTTTCTGGCCTTCACCAGCGGCCATAACCGGAACGGCGGCGACATTTCTCCTGATCGTGGCCAACCATGCCCGGAACATCGGCGATTTTATCCGTGAACGGAAAAGATAATGCGCAAACCGGAACAAACTGTCAGCAAGCTTTGTTTTCGTGCTGATCGTCGGCATGCATCAAACCGCTGCTTGCGCGTTCTGATCTATGCCGTCGCGTGTGCCGCATTCACGCTTGCGCAGCTTTCATGCTCGCGCTACTGGTACGCCATCCACGGCAAGCGGGTGATCGTCGCGCCGGAAACCGTTCCGTTCAGGGCAGGGCCTTACATCCAGCTGAACTGCGCATCGATTAATAATGATGCCGGACGGCGCGAATATGTCATACGCTGGTTCGACCCGGTTCCCGTTCCCGAATCCGCCCTGTTCTTTGGCGCTGACCCGGATACGACCAGGATGTCTCGCGCGCCGGAAAAACCCGGAGGCGACGGCAGGCTGCACGAGGTGCGCCTCGCATCGCTCGAAAACGGTAGGCGGTATTACTATGCGATCCCGGGCTTCGACGATACCGTGCGTTCGTTTCAGACTGATCCCGGGCCGGGCGGCAAGGCGAGAATGCTGTGTGTGGGCGACACCGAAAACACGGCCTCTGACCGTGAAACGATGTCCTATTTCGGCGAGGTCATCGCGCAGGCCGAAAATTTTTACCGTGATAATGGCGGGCCGGTGATGATGCTTCACCTCGGGGACCTCGTGAAGTTCGGGTCAGATTACAGGGCATGGGGATCGTTTTTCACGGATTCAGGGAGCTTTACGGGCGGCGCCCCGGCCATGTTCGCGCTCGGCAACCACGAGATGAAGGGGGATTTCGGGGCCCACTTCGATTATTTCTTCTCCCATCCCCGGTACTATTCCTTCGACTGGGGAGACGCGCATGTGCTGGTGCTCCACGCCTTTGACGGCATATTCGTCTCGGAGGACGGGCCGCGCGTTTCAAGCGGCATGGAGCAGCTGCGCTTCGCAGAACAAGACCTGGAAAAAAACCGCGACAGGAAATGGCTGATCGCGGCCATCCATTTTCCACTGTTCAGCACCGGCGATTTCAACATGAATAAAATGCTGATCAGGCAGTACCGTTCGTTGTTCAAAAAATACCGCGTCGACCTGGTGCTTGCGGGCCACGACCATTCGTTCGACTCGTTTCATGCCGACCGCGACGAGCCCTGGGGCGGCACCTGGTACGTCGTGTGCGGCACCGGGGGATCGAGGCTTGACGGATATGTCATGACGAGAAACAGGAACCGGTGGAAGGAATGGTCGCACGACGGGAGTTCGTCCATGGGGCTGTATCAGGACGACGATTTCACGCGGGAGAACCACGTGTACGGCGAGCTTTCCTGGG